>NZ_JBEZFH010000143.1:0-19642 GCF_040649355.1 Sphaerisporangium sp. NPDC049002
CGTTGGTCGCCGTGTTGTCGCTCACCGCCGCCGTGAGCAGGGCGAGGTCGGCCACGGTCCAGCGGCGGGCCGACAGTCCGACCAGCAGGCCCGACCCACCTCGGTAGTCCTCGTCCAGCAGCGTCACCGGCTCGGCGGGGTCGAGGGACCCCGCGGCGACGCTCCGGGCGACCTCGGCGAGCAGCAGGAGCTTCCCGGCGCTGGCCAGCGGAAGCTCCACGTCCTCGTTCAGGGCGAGCAGGCCGGGCACGGAGACGGCGAGCGTCCCCGGGCACTCGTCTCCCAGGGAGTCCAGGTCGATCATGTGGCGAGCACCGTTCCCGGGCGGGCGGTGGTCGGGGTGCCGTCCCTGACCACGATCTGCCCGCCGACGATCACGGCTCCGATCCCGGCGGGAGGCAGGAGCGGCTCGCTGAAGGTGGCGCGGTCGGCCACGGTGGCGGGGTCGAATACTACGAGGTCGGCATGGGCGCCGTCACGGATCACCCCGCGACCGGCGAGTCCGAAGCGGGCGGCGGCCATGCCGGTCATCTTGTGCACCGCCGCCTCCAGCGTGAGCAGGCCGACGTCGCGGCCGTAGTGCCCGAGCACCCTCGGGTAGGTGCCCGCCCAGCGGGGGTGCGGGCGCCCGCCCGGCTTCGGCACGCCGTCTGAGCCGATCATGGCGTACGGCGAGGCCAGCACCCGCCGCACGTCCTCCTCGACCATCGAGTGGCTGATGATCGTCAACTCGCCGTCCTCGGCGATCAGAAGGTCGGCGGCGACGTCCACCGGGTCGGCGTGCCTGGACTCGGCCAGCTCCGCGACCGTACGGCCCTCGACCTCGGGGTGGCGCGGCGCGCAGGCGATCGAGACGCGGTCCCAGCCGCCGTTGCCGACCGTGTTCTCCCAGCCGGGGACGCCTTCCGCGATGGCCCGCCGCATGCGATCGCGCTCGGCGGGATCCGCCAGCCGCATCGCCAGGGCAGCGAAGCCGCCGTCGTTGGCCCAGGGCGGGAGCATCGCGGCCAGGGCCGTGCTGCCCGCCGTGTACGGGTAGACGTCGCAGGTGATGTCCATGCCCCCGGCGCGCAGCCCGGCGATGCGGGGCAGGGTGCGCGAGGTGCGGCCCCAGGCGTACTTGCCCGCGGTCTTGTGGTGGGAGACGTGCAGCGCCGCCCCGCTCCGGCGGGCGATCTCGACGGCCTCCTCCAGCGCCTCCTCCACCCGGGACATCTCGTCGCGCAGGTGCGTGACGTACGGCTTGCCGTGGCGGGCCGCGACGGCGGCGAGCGCGACGACCTCGTCGGTGCCCGCGTACGTGCCGGGGGTGTAGATGAGCCCGGTCGAGAGGCCGGCGGCCCCCTGGGAGAGCGACAGATCGAGCAGCGAGCACATGGCGCCGAGCTCAGAGGGCGTCGCGGGACGGTCGACATGGCCCATCACGCCGGCGCGGAGGGTGCCGTGCCCGACGAGGGAGGCGAGGTGGTTGGCCCTGGGCAGCGCGGAATGCCGCGCGGCGAACCCCGCGAAGTCCCGAAATATCCCGACCTCGCCGCCGAAGCTGATCCGGGTCTCCCCACGCAGTTCCTCCAGCCGCTCGGGGAGGGCCGGGAAGAGGCTGGAGCCGCAGTTCCCGCAGATCTCGGTGGTCACCCCCTGGAGCACCGACGCCCACAGGAGCGAACGGTCACCGTCCGCGCCGATCAGGGCGACGCCGTCCGAGTGGGTGTGCACGTCGACGAAGCCGGGCGCGACGGCCGTCCCGCCCGCGTCGAGCACCTCCCGCGCCTCCACGGGACGGCCCGGCGGCAGCACGGTGATCCGTCCCTCCGCCACGCCGACGTCGGCCATACGTCCCGGCGCCCCCGTGCCGTCGACCACGAGGCCACCGCGGACCAGCAGGTCGAAGCGCCTCGGGCCCGTGCCGCTCACAGGACCTGTCCGAGGAAGGCGCGGAAGCGCTCGTGGCGCGGGTCGGCGAGGACCTTCCGGGGGTCGCCCTCCTCGACGATCATGCCGTCGTCGATGAATACGAGGTGGTCGCCGACCTCGCGGGCGAATCCCATCTCGTGAGTGACCACCATCATGGTCATGCCGCTGGCGGCGAGGTCGCGCATGACCGCGAGCACCTCCTGGACCAGCTCGGGGTCGAGCGCGCTGGTGGGCTCGTCGAACAGCATCAGTTTGGGGTCCATGGCCAGGCTGCGGGCGATGGCCACCCGCTGCTGCTGGCCCCCGCTGAGCTGCGCGGGGTAGTGGTGCGCCCGGTCGGCGAGCCCCACCCGCTCCAGCAGCTCGACGGCCGCCCGCCGCGCCTCCGCCTTCGAGACGCCCTTGACCGTGACCGGCCCTTCCATGACGTTCTCCAGCGCCGTGCGGTGCGGGAAGAGGTGGAAGCGCTGGAAGACCATGCCGATGCCCTGCCGCTGCCGGGACAGCTCGGCCGGGCGGAGCAGGTGGAGGCGTTCGCCCTGCTCGTGGTAGCCGATCAGCTCGCCGTCGACCCAGATGCGCCCCGCGTCGATGGTCTCCAGGCGGTTCACGCAGCGCAGCAGGGTCGACTTGCCTGAGCCGGACGGGCCGACGACGCACACGACCCCGCCCGCCGGAACGTCCAGGCTGATGCCCTTCAGCACTTCCAGCGATCCGAAGTTCTTGCGCACCGAGCGGATCCTCACCATGGGCCCGGTCATGACACCCCGCCCCTCGCGAACGGCCGCAGGTTGCGGCGGACCCTCCCCGGCATCGTGTGGTGGCCGCGTTCGAACCGCTTCTCGATGAAGTGCTGGCCGATGCTGGCCAGCGTGGTGAGCACGACGTACCAGATCGAGGCCACCACGAGCATCGCGATGACCTCGAAGGTGCCGAGGTAGATGCGCTGGGCCACGGTCAGCAGCTCGGCGCCGGCGATGACCGACACCATCGAGGTCGTCTTGAGCATGGAGATGAACTGGTTCCCGGTCGGCGGGATGATCACGCGCATGGCCTGGGGCAGGACGACCCGGCGGAGCACCTGGCGGTGGGACATGCCGAGCGACTCGGCCGCCTCACGCTGGCCGGGGTCGACCGAGCGGATGCCCGCCCGCACGATCTCGGCCATGTACGCGCCCTCGTTGATCGCCAGGCCGAGCAGCGCGGCCGTGAACGGGGTGATCAGCTCGTTGGCCTGCCACTCGATCAGTTTGGGCCCGTCGAAGGGGATGCCGATGCTGAACGCCGGGAAGACCAGGCCGATGTTGAACCAGAAGATCAGCTGGACCAGCAGCGGCGTGCCGCGGAAGAACCAGGTGTAGAGCGCGGATGCCCCGCGCAGCACCGGGCTGCCGGACAGCTGCATCACCGCGGCGAGCACGCCCAGCGCCAGTCCGATGGCCATCGACAGCACGGTGAGCTGGATCGTCACCCACAGGCCGCCGAGGATCCTGCCGTCCACGAGGAAGGACGCGATGACGTCCCAGTGCAGGTTCTCGTTGACGATGATCGTGTAGGCCAGCCAGACCAGGAACAGCGCGGCCAGCGCCGCCATGATCCACCGGCCGGGGCGCGGCGGATGGACCGCCCTGATCGGAAGCTCGCCGCTTCGCGCCGCGAGCCCGGGGCCGCGATGCGGCCCGTGCCCGGAGTCCGGTCCGGAGTCCGGTCCGGAGTCCGGTCCGGAGCCCGCTGCGGAGTTCGGCGCGGAGTCCGGTGTGGAGTCCAAGGATGGGCTCACTGCCATGGCTTGGTGTTGACGAGCACCTGGGGAACGGCGTTGGCGCTCACCCCGTACTGGTCGAGGATCGCCTTGTAGCCGCCGTCGGCCAGGAGTTCCTCCATGGCCTTGGCCACGGCGTCCCGCAGGCCCTCGTCACGCTTGTCGATCGCGATGCCCCACGGCCCGGCGTCGTACTGCTCGGAGAGCACGTCGTACTTGCCGGTCTCCTTGGCGTACATCGCCGCCACGGGGGAGTCGACGATCGTGGCGACCGCGCGGCCGGAGTCGATGCTGAGCAGGCCCGTCGGGGCGTCCTCGCTCTGCATGATCCGCATCTTCTCGGCGCACTTGTCGTTCTGCCTCTGCCCGATCTCGAGGTTCGAGCTGCCCTTGGCGAGCACGACGGTCTTCCCGCAGAGGTCGTCGAGGGTCGTGATCCCCTCGGGGTTGCCCTTCTTGACCATGATCGCGCCACCGGCGTTGAAGTAGTCGACGAAGTTCACGGCGGCGCGGCGCTGCTCGGTGTCGCTCAGCGAGGACATCACGAGGTCCCACCGCTTGCCCTGCAGGCCGGGGATCAGGCCGTCGAACGCCGCGTTCGTGACCTTGACCTTCAGCCCGAGCTTGGTGGCGACCGCCGCCGCGAGGTCGGGGTCGACACCGGTCAACTCCTGGGTGCCCTCCTTGTACATCTCCATCGGCGGGTACCCCTCGGAGGTGGCCACCCGCAGCTCCCCGGACGTGCGCAGCGCCTCAGGCACCAGGTCCTTGGCCGTCTTGGCCTGGGCGGCGGTCGTGCTCTTGCCCGTCTCGGCCCCCGACGACGAACGCCCGCAGCCGCCGGCGACCGCTGTGAGAGCCAGCGTGGCGGCAATGGCCACATATAGGCGCTTTGTCATGGAATCTCCTACTTTGCTGGTGCCTGACCATATGCTGGCGACGGGAGGTCTCGGTCCCAACAGTCGTGAATGCTTGCGAGCCTCAGCCTCGAAGTCTTCGATGCTCACCCCCGGCGAGCCGTCCGGCGTTCTAGCGTCGGAGCCCATGACACTGGTGATCGACGATGTGTGGCCCCGTACGGCGGCCTGGGCCGGAGAGCAACTGACCATCGGCGGGGTCGGCGCGCGCGAGCTGGCCGCCGAGTTCGGGACCCCCGCCTACGTCGTCGACCAGGCGGAGTTCGAAGCCCGGTGCGCCGAATGGCGGGACGCGCTCCCCGGCGGTGAGGTCCACTACGGCGGCAAGGCGTTCCTGTGCCCCGAGATCGTCCGCTGGCTCGACCGGCTCGGCCTGTGCCTCGACGTGTGTACTGGGGGAGAGCTCGCCGTGGCGCGGGCGGGCGGCATCGCGCCCGCGCGCGTGGTGTTCCACGGCAACAACAAGTCGGTCGCCGAGTTGCGCGCCGCCGTCGCATGGGGCGTCGGGTGCGTCGTGGTCGATTCGTTCACCGAGATCGAGCGGCTGGCCGCCGTCGCCACCGAGGCGGGTGTGCGGCAGAGCGTGATGGTCCGCGTCACCCCCGGCGTGAACGCCCATACCCACGAGTTCATCGCCACCGGCGGCGACGACTCCAAGTTCGGGTTCTCCCTCAACGCCGGCCTGGCGGCGGAGGCGGTCAGGCGGGTGCTGGCGGAGCCCTCGCTGGAGCTCGCCGGGCTGCACTCCCACATCGGCTCGCAGATCACCGACCTCGACGGGTTCGCGCTCGCCGCCCGCCGGATGGCCGGGTTCCTCCTGGCCTGCGAGGTGGAGCACGGCGTCTCGATCCCCAAGCTCGACCTCGGCGGGGGCCTCGGCATCGCCCACCGTCCGGGCGACCCGGTCCCGCCCCGGCCCGCCGACGTGGTGGCGGCCCTGCGCGCGGCGCTCCCCGGCCACGTACGGCCGGCGGTGGAACCCGGCCGCTCGATCGCCGGGCCGACCACGGTCGCGCTGTACGAGGTGGGCACGGTCAAGGAGATCCCGGGCGTGAGGACGTACGTCAGCGTGGACGGCGGGATGAGCGACAACCCGCGCCCGGCGATGTACGGCGCGGCCTACACGGCCACCCTGGCCTCCCGCCGCTCCGACGCCCCGCCTCGTGTGGTGACGGTCGTGGGCAGGCACTGCGAGAGCGGTGACGTGCTGATCCGCGACCTTCCGCTGCCCTCGGACCTGCGCCCTGGCGACCTGCTGGCGATCCCGGCCTCCGGGGCGTACCAGCGGGCGATGGCGAGCAATTACAACCACGTCACCCGACCGCCCGTGATCGCCGTGAACGAGGGCTCGGCCCGCGTGATCGTCCGCCGCGAGACCGAAGAGGACCTGCTGCGCCTCTACCCGTGACCCTTCGCCCGTGAGGGGTGTTCCAGGTCGCGGCGCTGCTCGACGGCCAGGCGCGTCAGCTCGACGCGGGAGGCGATCCCCAGCTTGCGGAAGATCTGGCGCAGGTGGAACGCGACCGTGTGCGCGCTGATGAACATCTGGTCGGCGACCTGGCGGTTGGTCCAACCCTGGGTGACCAGGAGCGAGACCGCGCACTCGGTGTCGGTCAGGCTGGCCCAGCCGGAGATCGGCCGCTCGGCGGTCGCCCAGTGCCGGTGCCGTACGCCCATCCTGCGCAGCCTGCGGCGCAGGCGGGCGGCGTCCCTGGCCGAACCGGTCTCCTCGTAGCCGGCGAGCGCCTGGTCAAGACTCCGGACCGCCTCCTGGCGGTCGCCCGAGGCGGCCAGGACCACGCCGAGGTCCTCGGCGGCCGAGGCGCGCGCCCACGCGTCCGTCCCCTCCTTGGCGGCCAGGTCCAGCGCTTCGGCGTCCCCTTCGAGCAGCGCGCGCGCGTGCGTGGCGGCGGCGCGGACCGTACGGAAACCCGGGTTGCCGCCCGCGAGGCTCTCGGCGGCCGTGACCGCCAGCACGGCGCTGGCGCGGTCGCCTGCGGCGAGGGCGACGCGGACCAGCCAGGGGGCGCAGGCCGGGTCGTCCACGAGGACCCGGCAGTGCTCCCGAAGCGCGGGATACAGGCCCCCGACCAGCTTCATCGCCTCCACAGGGCCGTCGCGCGCCTCGGCGACCCGGGCGGCGGGCATCGCGCACCACCCGGGAGCGGCGGGGGCGGCGTGGGGGGAAAGTCGGTCGTAGTCGGCCTCGACGTGCTGGGCGGCATGGCGGGTCAGCCGGTCGCGGTCGGCCTCGACGTGCTGGGCGGCGGTTCGCAGGTCTCCGCGCCGCAGCGCCACGGTGCTCAGCACGGAGGCCGCCAGCGAGCTGAACAGGTGAGTGCCGAGGCTTCCCGCCAGGTCGAGACCATCCTGGGCGTCCGCCACGGCGTCGTCCAGCCGCCCGGCCACGAGCTCGGCCCGCGCGCGGAGCACGGCGGGGGCGGAGGCCCATGCGCTGTGGCCGAGCGCCTCCACCTCTTCCCCGGCCTCCCTGACGGCGATCTCCGCCTCGTCGAGCCGCCGTATGTCGGTCAGCATCGACGCCAGGGCCAGGCGCGGATGGGTGCGGCGCACCGCCACCGAGCCGCCCTGCGCCCGCCGCACGGCTTCGCGCGCGAGCTGGAGCCCGTCGGCGAGCCGCCCGGAGTTCCATCGGGCCGTCGCCAGGACCACCATCGCGCCGACGACCACCGCCTCCCCGTGGCGGTCGGCCGCCGTCAGGACCGCCTCGGCCTCCTCGGCGGCCCGCCGGCCGTCGGGCAGCCCGGCGAGGCCGTACAGCAGGGCGAGGGTGGCGCGGTCGCGTAGGTGGCAGGGCAGGCCCGGCTCCGCGAGCGCGGCACGCGCCTCCGCGACGGCCTCCGCGGCCCGGCCGTTCATGAACAGCAGGCCAGAGAGCGCGCAGCGCAGCTCGGCGGCGGCCTGAGGCGACACCGGCCGGGCCAGCGCCGAACGCACGAGCCTCCCCGCGTCGTCGAGGCGTCCCGCCTCGGTGGTGGCCTCGATGGCGGTGACGACCCGGGCGAACCTGCTCGGGTCGGAGAGGTCGCTGAGCTCGACGGCCTGTACGGCGAGGTCCGCGGCGGCGCAGGGGGAGCAGGCCAGGACTTCGGCGACGGCCTGGTCGAGGCCGATCAGGGTACGCGCGTCGCCGGGCCGGGTGCCCTCGATCAGGTGGCCGGCGGCACGTATGGGCGAACCGCCCCGGTCGAGGAGGATCTTGCCGATCTGGTGGTGCAGCGCGTGGCGCACGGGAGGGTGCAGGGCGGCGACGACGGCCTGCCAGACCAGCTCGTGCCGGAACTCCAGCGCCTCCTGCGTGGTCACGAGGATCCCGGCGTCCATGGCCTCTTCGAAGGCGGGGAGCAGCGCGGCCGGGGACGTCCCGACCAGCTCGGCGGCGTCCTCGGGTGAGAAGGACCGGCCGAGCACGGCGGCCGCCTCCACGAGCTGCCGCGTGTCACGGCTCAGGCCGTCGAGCAGGTGCCGTACGAGGGCGTGGACCCGTTCGGGGGCCTTGGCCGAGAGCAGGCGGGTCCGGCCTCCCGCCACCTCGACGGAGCCCTCCTCGCGCAGGCCGGAGAGGAGTTCGGTGAGAAGGAAGGGGTTGCCGCCGGCGCCCGCGGCGAGGGCGAGGAGGTCCGGTTGCGGTACGGCGCCGAGGACGTCGGCGGCCACCTCGGCCACGATGTCGTCCGGGAGCGGCCCGAGCTCGACGCGGATCGCCCCGTGCTTTTCGAGGCAGCGGAACAGGCGCTCGGCCTCGTCGTCGCGTGCCGTGCCGGGTCCGGACGTCCTGCGAGATCCCGGCGTCCACAAGGCTCCCGGCGTCTGCGAGGCTCCCGGCGTCCACAAGGCTCCCGGCGTCTGCGAGGCTCCCGGGGTCCGCGAGGCTTCCGGGGTCCACGAGGCTCCGCGGGTCCGGGACGGCCCTGGGAGGCTCAGGGCCGGCGACGGGCCCGTGACGGTGCGGCGGGCCAGCAGCCACACGACCGGTTCGGCGATCAGCTCCCAGTGGAGCGTCCGCAGCGCCGCGAGCGTCGCGGGATCGGCCCACTGGAGATCGTCCAGGCCGACCAGCACGGGACAGGTGGCCGTGCAGCTCTTCAGTCGCACCCGTAGCTGCTCCACCACCTGGACGCGGGGGTCCAGCTCCTCGTTGCGGGAGGCGTGGGCGGGCGGCTCGTCCAGGGCCATGAACAGCGGGGCCAGCGGGATGACCTCCTCCAGCTCCTCCGACCCGCCCGTCACCGGGAGGAACCCCTGCCGGGAGGCATGGGCGGCGGCCTCGGCCAGCAGCAGGCTCTTGCCCGTCCCGGGCTCGCCCTCGACGAGCAGCGTCCCCCCTCGGCCGTCTCCGGCCGCTCTCAGGAGGTGGATGAAGGTGTGCCATTCGGGCTCGCGTCCACGCATGTCTCCCCCTGTGACGGGGTGCCGTCCTCGGCGCGGGTCCTTAGACCCGCCGGGGTGAGCGACCCCGCTCAACCGGTGGCCGGCCGCGTTCCTCACCGGGTCACCTGCCTTTGACCACAGTACACATGGCCCGGGAACGGCTTCTCGAACGGGGAGGCATCCTCAATTCGGATAGACATCGGCGTCCGCGCGCCGCCTGCTCGGCTCCCGCGATCGGGTTCTCGCCGGTTCCCCGGCCCGCGCCGGGCGTGAGCGCCGGGTCCGGGCACCTCAACGACTAGCAGGTTGGAGGATGTGGGGCTCTTCTCCACTGGCGAGGGTCAAGGTGTGGGCGCACGTGGCGGCACGCGGTGCCGGGGCGGGCGCGCGTCTCGCTGTGCCAGTGCGCACGCCGCCAGGGGAGGTAGAAATGGCGAAGGCAGTCGGGATCGATCTCGGCACGACCAACTCCGTCATCGCGACGACGGAAGACGGCCAGCCGGTCGTCATTCCCAACGCCGAGGGGCAGCGGACCACGCCCTCGGTGGTCGCGTTCACGGACACCGGTGAACGCCTGGTGGGCCAGCTCGCCCGGCGGCAGGCCATCCTCAACCCCAAGGGCACGATCTATTCCGTCAAGCGGTTCATCGGGCGCCGCTACGACGAGGTCCAGAGCGAGATCAACGCCGTGTCCTTCGACGTCGTGCCGGGCCCCGACGACGCGGTCCGGTTCAAGGTGAGGGACAAGCTCTACGCGCCGGAGGAGATCTCCGCCCTGATCCTCCGCAAGCTGGTCGGCGACGCGGCGAAGTTCCTGGGAGAGAAGATCACCGAGGCGGTCATCACGGTGCCCGCCTACTTCAACGACGCCCAGCGCCACGCCACCAGGGACGCCGGCAAGATCGCGGGCCTGGAGGTCATGCGGATCATCAACGAGCCGACGGCGGCCGCCCTCGCCTACGGCCTGGACAAGAAGGGCAGCGAGACCGTCCTGGTCTTCGACCTCGGCGGCGGCACCTTCGACGTCAGCATCCTCGACATCGGCGAGGGCGTGATCGAGGTCCGCTCCACCGCGGGCGACACCCACCTGGGCGGCGACGACTTCGACCGCCGCATCGTCGACCACCTGGCCGACGAGTTCCAGAGGCAGGAGGGCATCGACCTCCGGCGCGACCCGCAGGCGCTCCAGCGGCTGTTCGAGGCCGCCGAGAAGGCCAAGGTGGAGCTCTCGTCGGTCACCCAGACGACCATCAGCCTGCCGTTCGTCACCGCGGACGCCAACGGCCCGAAGCACCTGAACACCACCCTCATGCGCTCCACGTTCGAGGAGATCACCCACGACCTCATCGAACGCACCATGGGACCGGTCAAGCAGGCCATCCAGGACGCCAAGCTGACGGCCGACGACCTCGACGAGGTCATCCTGGTCGGCGGTTCCACGCGCATCCCCGCCGTGCAGGCCCTGGTGCGCCGCCTCACCGGCGGCAAGGAACCGAACATGACGGTCAACCCGGACGAGGTCGTGGCCGACGGCGCGGCCGTCCAGGCCGGAGTACTGAAGGGCGAGGTCAAGGACGTCCTCCTGCTCGACGTCACGCCCCTGTCGCTCGGCATCGAGACGCTGGGCGGCGTGATGACCAAGGTCCTCGACCGGAACACGACCATCCCCGCACGCCGTACGGAGACATTCAGCACCGCGGAGGACAACCAGAGCGCCGTGGACGTGGTGGTCCTCCAGGGCGAGCGCGAGCGCGCGGCGGACAACCGGGCACTCGGCCGGTTCCGGCTGGAGAACATCCGCCCGGCGCCCCGCGGAGTCCCCCAGGTCGAGGTCACCTTCGACGTCGACGCCAACGGCATCCTCAACGTCACGGCCAAGGACAAGGACACCGGCGCCGAGCAGCGCATCACGATCAGCGAGAGCTCCAACCTCGACAAGGGCGAGATCGACCGGATGGTCCAGGACGCCGAGCAACACCGCAGCGAGGACGCCAGGGTCCGCGAGGCGATCGACGCGAGGAACGCGCTGGACTCGGTGGCCTACCAGGTCGAACGTCGGCTGGCCGAGCTCGGGGACACGGTGCCCGTACACGAGAAGGCACGCGCGGAGCAGCTCGTCGCCGACGCACGCCAGGCGATCAAGGAGGAGGCGCCCGTCGAGCGGCTGCGCGACCTCAGCTCGGAGCTGCAGCAGATCTACCACAGCCTCAGCGCGGTCCACGCGCCGCAGGGCGAGCCCCAGGGCGCGGAGGCGGGAAGCGCCGAGACGTCCGCCAAGCAGGGTCCGTCCAGCGGCGGTGACGACGACGTCATCGACGCCGAGTTCACCACATCGGACTGACATGGCCGGCCACCACGACGAGACGCCTCCGGGCGCGGGTCCTCCCGGCGGGGGCCGGCCGCCGGCGGGCGCGTCCGCCGGGGGCACCGGCCTCGACGCCGGCTTCGGCGTGCCCGCGACCGAGGCACCCGCGACAGGGGAGGTGCCCGCGACAGAGGCATCCGCCACAGAGGCGCCCTCCGGCGAATCGGCCGTCGCGGACATGGACGCGAAGATCGCCGAACTGGAGGACCGCTGGCTGAGGTCCGCCGCCGAGCTGGACAACCTGCGCAAGCGCATAGCCAGGGATGCCGAGCGGATCCGTGCCGAGGAGCGGGCCCGCCTGATGAGGGAGTGGCTGCCGATCGTCGACAACCTGGACCTCGCCCTCCGGCACGCCGGCGCCGACCCGGACGCCGTCATCGAGGGCGTGCGCGCGGTGCGTGACCAGGCCGTGGCGCTGCTCGCCCGGCTCGGGTTCCCACGCCACGACGAGGCCGGGGTGCCGTTCGACCCGAGCCGCCACGAAGCCGTGAGCACGGTGGCGGATCCGGACCTCCCGCCGGGGACGGTGGTCGAGGTCGTACGGCCCGGCTACGGCGACGGCGAGCGGCAGCTCCGCCCGGCCGCGGCGGTCGTCTCCACGAAGCCGGAGTCGGTCGTCTCCACGAAGCCGGAGTGAGGCGAGCGATGGCGGCGCGCGACCACTACCAGGTCCTGGGGGTGCCGAGGACGGCGAGCCAGGACGAGATCCAGCGTGCCTACCGCAAGCTCGCCCGCGCCTACCACCCCGACGTGAACAAGGACCCCGGCGCCGAGGAGAAGTTCAAGGACGTCTCCGAGGCCTACGACGTGCTGTCCGACCCCGGCAAGCGGCGGCGGTACGACGCGTTCGGGGCCGACTGGCGGTCGGTGCCCGAGGACGTCGACCCGGAGGCCTGGTCCAGGTCGCGGGCGAGGGCCGGGGCCGGAGCGGGCTGGGGCGCAGGCGGAGGCTGGGGACGCGCGGGCGGCGGCCGTACGGCCGGGCAGGGCCAGGGGTTCCGCTTCACCTCCGACGAGGGCGTGGACGTCGACCTCGAAGACCTCTTCGGCGGCATGTTCGGCGGAGGGGCCCAAGGAGGGAGCCAAGGAGGGGCCCAAGGAGGGGCATGGGGAGGCGGACGCCGCTGGGGGCCGGTCCCCGGCGCCGACCATGAGGCCGAGATCACCCTCACGGTCGACGACGCCTACCACGGCGGGCGCCGCACGATCACCCTCCAGGGGCCGGACGGGCCGCGCACCCTCCAGGTCACGATCCCTCCCGGGGTGACGGACGGCCGGCGCGTCAGGCTCGCCGGCCAGGGCGGCCACGGCGCCGACGGCGGCAGGGCCGGGGACCTGTACCTGGTCGTCCGGATCTCCGATCCCCGCTACCGCGTCGAGGGGCGCGACATCTACGTGCCGCTGCCGCTGACCCCGTGGGAGGGGACGCTCGGGGCGACCGTCGCCTTCGACACGCCCGGCGGTGAGGCCAAGCTGAAGGTGCCGCCGGGGACCTCCACCGGCCGCCGGCTGCGCCTGCGCGGGCGGGGGTTGCCGAACCCGAAGGGCCAGCCCGGCGACCTGTACGCCGAGGCCCAGATCATGGTGCCGCCCAGTCTGACCGGCGAGGAGCGGAACCTGTTCGAGCGGCTGGCGGCGGTCTCCGACTTCAACCCGAGGAGGTCGACGCGATGAACTCTCGCCGGGCCGGGCCGCGCGCCGAAGGCGCGCAGAGGTCCACGACGGCTCTGGTACGGATGCCGGGCATCGGCCTGGAGTCGTTCGCGCGTGCCGGAGGGCTCCACCCCGACCAGGTGCGCCGGCTGGTCGCCCTCGGGCTCCTCGACCCCGTGGCGGAGAGCGGGGACGACATGAGGTTCCCGCCCTCGCAGCTCGTCCTGCTCGGCCGGATCGAGCGCCTGCACGCCGGCCTCGCGCTCAACTACGCGTCGCTCGGCGTGGTGATCGACCTGCTCGACCGTATCGCGGAGCTGGAGTCGGCTCTGCGTACCCGCTCACGACCTACGGGAGTCTCATCGTGGACCCGAACCGACTGACCCAGAGATCGCAGGAAGCCCTGCACGACGCGCAGACCAAGGCCATCCGGTACGGGCACACCGAGGTCGACGGCGAGCACCTGCTGCTGGCGCTGCTCGAACAGCCCGAAGGGCTCGTGCCCCGCCTGCTGTCCGCGGCGGGCGGCGACCCGGACAAGCTACGCCTGGAGCTGGAGGCCGAGCTTGAACGGCGTCCCAAGGTCAGCGGTCCCGGCGCCTCCCCCGGGCAGGTGTACGTCACCCAGCGTCTGTCCCGCGTGCTCGACCTCGCCGATCAGGAGGCCAAGCGGCTCAAGGACGACTACGTCTCGGTCGAGCACCTCCTGCTCGCGCTCATGGACGAGGGCGCCGAGAGCGCGGCCGGCCGCCTGCTCCAGGGCCACGGGATGACCCGTGAACGGCTGCTGGAGGTGCTCACCCAGATCCGGGGCAACCAGCGCGTGACCTCCGCCAACCCCGAGGTCGCCTACGAGGCCCTGGAGAAGTACGGGCTCGACCTCGTGGCCGCCGCCCGGGCCGGCAAGCTGGACCCGGTCATCGGGCGCGACGCAGAGATCCGCCGGGTCATCCAGATCCTGTCCCGCAAGTCCAAGAACAACCCCGTGCTCATCGGCGACCCCGGAGTCGGCAAGACCGCGATCGTCGAGGGACTCGCCCAGCGCATCACCAGGGGAGACGTCCCCGAGGGACTGAAGGACAAGACCATCTTCAGCCTCGACATGGGTTCCCTGATCGCGGGCGCGAAGTACCGGGGCGAGTTCGAGGAGCGGCTGAAGGCGGTCCTCACCGAGGTGAAGGCCTCAGAGGGACGGATCATCCTGTTCATCGACGAGGTGCACAACGTCGTCGGCGCGGGCGCCACCGAGGGCGCCATGGACGCGGGCAACATGCTCAAGCCGATGCTGGCGCGCGGCGAGCTGCACCTGATCGGCGCCACCACGATCGCCGAGTACCGCAGGTACATCGAGAAGGACGCGGCCCTGGAACGCCGGTTCCAGCCGGTGTTCGTGGACGAGCCGTCCGTCGAGGACGCCATCTCCATCCTGCGCGGTCTGCGTGAGCGCCTGGAGGTGTTCCACGGCGTGAGGATCCAGGACAGCGCGATCGTCGCCGCCGTGGTCCTCAGCCACCGCTACATCTCCGACCGGTTCCTGCCCGACAAGGCGATCGACCTCGTGGACGAGGCCTGCGCGATGCTGCGCACCGAGATCGACTCGATGCCCGCCGAGCTGGACGAGCTCACGCGCCGGGTCATGCGGCTGGAGATCGAGGAGGCCGCGCTCGCCAAGGAGGACGACCCGGCGAGCGGGCAGCGGCTCCAAGCGCTCCGCAAGGAACTGGCCGGCCTGCGGGCCGAGGCCGACGCCATGCGCGCCCAGTGGGAGGCCGAGCGGCACGCCCTGAAGAAGGAGCAGCAGCTCCGCCAGGAGATCGAGGCCGTGCGGCGCGAGGCCGAGCAGGCCGAGCGCATGTACGACCTGAACCGTGCCGCCGAGCTGACGCACGGCAAACTGCCCGAGCTGGAGAGGAAGCTCCACGCCGCCGAGGAGCAGCTCGAATCCAAGCAGGGCGGCCACCGGCTGCTCCGCGAGGTCGTCACCGAGGACGAGATCGCCTCGATCGTGTCCCGGTGGACGGGCATCCCCGTCAGCCGCCTCAAGGAGGGCGAGCGGGAGAAGCTGCTGCGGCTCGACGAGATCCTGCACGAGCGGGTCATCGGCCAGGACGAGGCGGTGCGGGCGGTGGCGGACGCGATCATCCGCGCCCGCTCGGGCATCAAGGACCCCCGGCGGCCCATCGGCTCGTTCATCTTCCTCGGCCCGACGGGCGTCGGGAAGACGGAGCTGGCCAAGGCGCTGGCCGAGGCGCTCTTCGACACCGAGGAGAACATGGTCAGGGTCGATATGAGCGAGTACCAGGAGCGCCACACGGTCAGCCGGCTGGTCGGCGCGCCTCCCGGATACGTCGGCTTCGAGGAGGGCGGCCAGCTCACCGAGGCGGTGCGGCGCAAGCCGTACTCGGTGGTGCTGTTCGACGAGATCGAGAAGGCGCACGCGGACGTGTTCAACATCCTGCTCCAGGTGCTCGACGACGGGCGCCTGACCGACGCGCAGGGCCGTACGGTCGACTTCCGCAACACCGTGATCATCATGACGTCGAACATCGGGTCGCACTACCTGCTCGACGGCGTGACGTCCACGGGCGAGATCGAGCCGGAGGCGCGCGAGCTGGTCATGGCGGAGCTGCGCTCGCGCTTCCGCCCCGAGTTCCTCAACCGGATCGACGACACGGTGCTGTTCAAGCCGCTGACCCTGCCCGAGATCGAGCGAATCGTCTCGCTGATGTTCGACGACATCAGGGTCCGGCTCGCCGACCGCCAGATGACCCTCGACGTCAGCGAGGCCGCGCTCCGCTTCATCGCCGAGCAGGGCTTCGACCCGGTCTACGGCGCCCGCCCGCTGCGGCGGTTCATCGCCCGCGAGGTCGAGACCCGGATCGGGCGCGCGCTGATCGCCGGGGACGTCCGTGAGGGCGCGGTCATCCGCGTGGACCTGGTCGGCGACCATCTCGCGGTCTCGTACGAGAACCCCGCCGGCCGGCGAGCGGCGTAATGGTCCAAGTAGTCGTCTGACGTGAGGGAGGCCATGCGGATGTCCATCTCGACAATCGTGAAATGCCGGAATTGTGAGCACAAGAACCGTGTGCCCGCGGCGGCCGACGGGATCCCGCGCTGCGGCAACTGCCACGAGCCGCTGCCGTGGATCGCGGAGGCGGGCGACGACGACTTCGGTGAGGTCGTCGAGGCCGCGTCCGTCCCGGTCCTCGTCGACTTCTGGGCCGAGTGGTGCGGGCCGTGCCGGGTGGTCACCCCGGTGCTGGAACAGCTGGCGGGTGATCTCGCGGGCAAGGTCAAGCTCGTCAAGGTGAACGTCGACCGGTCGCCCAAGGTGGCCGAGCGATCCGGCATACAGGCTGTACCCATGCTGATGATCATGAACAAGGGTCAGGTCGTGGCCCAGCGCGCGGGCGCCGCGCCCGGCCCCGTACTCCGCGCCTGGACAGAGGAGGCACTCGGGACGAGCTGAATCGCCCTCGGACGAGCTGAATCGCCCTCGGACGAGCTGAATCGCCCTCGGACGAGCGGAACGCCCTCGGTACGAGCGGAACGCCCTCGGTCGGCCGGATCCGTCCAGAGGGGAGGCAGGCGACCTACGACGCGAGGAACGGCATGAGCGAGCGGATACAGGAGACGCCCGATCTCTACGGGGCCTACCCCCGTCTGAGAGACGAGGTGATCGCCCGCCTCGAAGGGTGCGGCGAGCGGCGGCCGACGCAGGTAGGAGAGATCCTCTTCCGGGAGGGGGAGCCGTGCCCGACGTTCTACGTCGTCCTCTCCGGCAAGGTCGCGATCGTCGAGCGGTACGACGACGAGGAGCACGTGCTCGGCGTCCACGGACGCGGCCGGTTTCTCGGAGAGCTCGGGCTGCTCACCGGGCAGGCCGGGTTCCTGCGGGCCGTCGTCCGGGAGGCGGGCGAGGTGCTCGCCGTGCCCGTGAACGAGCTGCGCGCCCTGGTCGCCAAGGAGCCCGAACTGGGCGACGTGATCCTTCGCGCCTACCTCATCCGGCGTACCATCCTGATCGAGCTGGGAGCCGGGTTCCGGATCATCGGATCGCGCTACTCGCCGGACGCGCGGCGGCTCCGCGAGTTCGCCGCCCGCAACCGCGTGCCCCACAAGTGGATCGACCTGGAAGAGGACAAGGAGGCCGACGAACTGCTCCACCACCTCGGTTTCACGCCGCAGGACACCCCGATCGTGATCCTGCGCGGCGAGCGGGTGCTGCGCAATCCGTCCAACGCCGAGCTGGCGCGCGGGATAGGCATGCCCGTACCGCTGGCACGCGAGATCGTCGGTGACCTCGTGGTCGTCGGCGCGGGACCCGCAGGTCTGGCCGCCGCCGTGTACGGGGCGTCGGAGGGGCTCGTCACCGTCGTGATCGACGCCGTGGCCTCGGGTGGGCAGGCGGCGACGTCCTCGCGTATCGAGAACTACCTCGGCTTCCCTTCGGGCATCTCCGGAGGAGAGCTGGCCGATCGCGCGGTCATCCAGGCGGAGAAGTTCGGCGCCCATTTCTCGGTGCCGGCCGAGGCCCTCTCGCTCGGCCAGCGGGACGGGTACTACGTGATAGGCCTCGACGAGGGCAAGGTGGCCAACGCGCACGCGGTCGTCGTCGCCACGGGCGCGCGGTACCGCAGGCTCGACCTGCCGCGCCTGGAGGAGTTCGAAGGGGAGGGCATCTACTACGCCGCGACCCTGTTCGAGGCGCAGCTCTGCCTCCGCGAGCCCGTGATCGTCGTGGGCGGCGGCAACTCCGCCGGCCAGGCGTCGCTCTTCCTCGCCCAGCACGCGGCGCGCGTGCGGCTCCTGGTGCGGTCGGGCGACCTCGGCAGGGACATGTCCCGGTACCTCGTCGACGAGATCGAGCGCAACCCGGGAATCCAGGTCCTCCTCAACACCGAGGTGAGGGAACTGATCGGCGACAAGGTGCTCCAGGGCGTCGTCGCCGAGAACAACCGGACCGGGGAGCGGCGCGGAATCGAGGCGAACGCGATCTTCGTGTTCATCGGCGCCGCTCCGCACACGCAGTGGCTCGCCGACGAGGTCGCGCTGGACGACAAGGGGTTCATCCTCACCGGTCCGGACGCCGTACGCGCCGGGGGCGACGGCGAGCGGTGGGAGAAGCCCGGAAGGCCGTTCCCTCTGGAGACCAGCCGGATGGGCGTCTTCGCCGTGGGCGACGTGCGAAGCGGCTCCATCAAACGCGTCGCCTCAGCCGTCGGCGAGGGCTCCATGGCCATCCGCCTCATCCACGAACACCTGGAAACGGGCGGCCTCCCTCCCGTCTGAGCGCCCTGGACTCTGAGCGCTCGGGACTCTGAGCGCTCGGGACTCTGAGCGCCTTGGATTCTGAGCGGCCGGGATTCTGAGCGCTCGTGGCTTGGTGGCCATGGCTGCCGCTCTTTGCGGGGTATCTGGCCTGGTTGGGCTTGTTGGGTTTTGTTCCCACCCGTGGCCCGGTTGACGGGTGGTCCGGGTGTTGCCCACCCAGGTCGTGGTCTCTCGTGGTGCGGTGGATGGGTCCTCTTCGTCTCTGGTTCCCTTCTGTTGGAATCCTTTCTGTGCTCTCAGCCTGTCGCCATGGTGATTTCGTGGTGAGCCTGATGGGTGGGTAGCGAGGCAGGCTTGCTGTCTCCGGGGGCGGGCTTTTCGGGTGGGCAGCACACGGATCACCCGCCAATTGCTTGACGGGTGGGCGTGAACGTCTTAAGACCGTGACTCATTTGGTCATGCGGCGGTAGCAAATAGGGCAGCGGCGATGGCAACGAAGGACGCGAAGTGGTCAGCGCGGCGTTCGTGGCGCCGGTGAAGGCGTCGGCAGCCGGCCAGCCAGGAGACGGTCCGCTCGACCACCCAGCGGTGGCCCCTCCTTCTCCTCAGCGGGCTTCCTGCCGCCTTCCCCGGGTGGCGGCTATCACGGCCGAAAACAAACGACCATGACCGCAAAGCAGAAGAAGCATCGGTATGTGAACGATGTCAGTATGTCCAGCGCGCCTGAGCCTTTGACGCCCCCGAACATCCAGAAGTGGAGCGACCCATGTCCCGATCACTCATCTCCAGGATCGGCCCGCGCAAGAGCATCGCCGTCCTTGCCTCGGCCGGCGCCCTGGCCACCGCGGGTATCCTCACGTTCGTCGCCCCCACCAACGCCGACGCCGACGCGCCCGGCAAGTCGACGATCCGGTGCAGCAACGCCACGCTGAAGGGGCACTACATCTTCGGCGCCAACGGCACGTCGGTGCCCCCGAGTGGCGAGAGCATCCCGATCTCCACGGGCGGCCTCGACTACTTCGACGGCAAGGGCGGCGGCACCGGCATCGCCACCTTCGTGGTGAAGGACGCCCTGGTGAACGACCACACCCCGATCACGCTCTCCTACAACATCAAGAGCGACTGCAGCGGGAAGGCGTCGTTCCACCTGGGCGACAGCTCGGCGAACTTCAACGTGTACGTCGACCCCTCCGGGGCGTCGTTCGTCCTGGTCGCCACCGACCCGGGCAACGTGCTGGCGGGCACCGAAACCCGAGTGAGCCGGTAACCTCCCCCGCCCTTTCGTCCCGCCCGCGGGGATCCGGCCGTCACGCGCGCCCGAAGCGACCGGGCAGGCATCCGAGCGACGAAAAGGAGAGCGATCTT
>NZ_JBEZFH010000144.1:0-19603 GCF_040649355.1 Sphaerisporangium sp. NPDC049002
GAAAGCTACGAGGCCGGACTCCACCTCCGAGGCTCGATCATGTGGCTGAAGCTCCTCACCTCAACCACATGATCCGAACTCCAAACAGCTCCTAGTACTTTCTCCCGCACGAGGGGACCGTAACAGTGACCGAGAGTGTCGTACCGCGTCCTGAGCTCCTTCAGGAACATCATCTCGAAGCTCTCGTCCACAACCTCGGAGCCCATTGCGAGGATCCGTTCGAAAGCCCGCATGAAGTTTCGCAGGATCGGCAGGTCCCCGGTCTCCACAGCGGGATAGAAGAGGGCTTCCCACAGTTCGAGGAAGTACATGTAGGGGTTGTCCTGGGGTACGGCGACAGGTGGCTCGCCAGGCGCGGCCCCTTCGAGCGCGTTGATGGTCGGTCGACCCTCCGGAACCTCCTCCCAGAGGATGGCCCGGACCCCCAGCGAGTAGTCGTAGCTGGGATCCGGCTTCCACTTCCTGGCGAGATCAACCAGCGACGGAGCCCGCGTACGCCACCTGAAGTTGATCAAACGGCTGCGGCAAGGCTGCCGGACTTCACGCCTAGGACGAAGGCGTGCCACTCGTCAGAGTTGAACGCCAGGACAGGGCCGCCGGGGGTCTTGCTGTCTCGAACACCGATCACACCGGCGTGGGCCGCTACCTCGACACATGCGCCGTTAGCACCGCTTCGGCTGCTCTTTCGCCAGATGGCGAGGGACAGGTCGGGGGTCTGCGACATCCCGCGGTTCCTCTCACTTGATCTCCGCTTCCAGCACAGCGGCCACCATGGCTCGGGTAGCCTCTGGGCTCGCGGCGACGGCCCGAAGGTGTTCAAAGACCAGGTTATATCGCTGGATGTCGGTCTCGTTCTCCAGAAACAGATCGGCCGTCGTGCCCTCGATGTAGATCACATCTTCGTTTCCCTCGCCGAACTGCATGATGATGAAGCTCCCATGCATACCTGGGTGTGCGCCTCCGTTGAACGGGACCACTTGGAGCGTGATGTTGGGCTCCTGGGAGACCTCGTGCAGCTTGCGAAGCTGGGCTTTCATCACATTCCGTCCGCCCACATGGCGATGAAGCACCGCCTCGTCGATGACGGCCCAGAGGTGCAGTGGGCGCTCCTGGGCGAGGAGAGCCTGCCTCTGCAGACGAGCCTCGATTCGGGCTTCCACCTCTTCACGGCTTGCCATCGGCGGCATGCTGCGGATGACGGCACGAGCGTAGTCCTCGGTCTGAAGGAGTCCCGGGACGAACAGGGATTCGTAGTTGAGCAGGCGCTGAGCCTCCTGCTCGAAGCCGATGTAAGCCGTGTACTGATCGGGTAGCTCGCGCTCGAACGTGTGCAGCCAACTCCGTTCGGCCGACTCTTTCAGGATCGCCTGAAGCTCTTCACGGAGCGGCCCTTCGACCTTGTACAGGTCGAGAAGCGTCCTCAGCGTACGCACCTGGGGGCGGGCCTTGGCGGTTTCAAGGCGGTAGAGCGTCGCTCCGTTGATGCTCGTGATCTCGGTGACCTCGTCTCGGGTCATGTCGGCGGCGGCCCGGAGTTTGCGCAGTTCGGAAGCCAGGCGCCGGAGACGGACGGTGGGGGTGGTACCTCGCCGTGACATGACGACCTTCTCTCTATGCCGTGTGCGTGCACGCATACCTTGCGTTATTCCTTGACGCGAACGAGCTGTAGTCATTAGATTACCGCGAGTCACCAGGCGATGCCGCGTGAAGCCCAGAGTCCAGGGCATCGATTCGGCTTCGCGTCCTCTGTCCAAGGTCTCCCGATAGGGGCAGCACCGTGAACCCAACGAGCGTCCAGGCGGCCGAACCGCCCCCAACGAGCCGCCTCGCACTGGCGGCCCTCCCCGGTTCGGTACGTACCGCCCGCCGCCACGTCCACGATCTTCTGCACAGGTGGGAGCTTCCCCACCTCATCGAAACTGCCGAACTAGTGGTCTCCGAGCTGAGCACCAACGCCATCAGGGCGACGGGCATCATGACCGACAGCCCCGGCTACGGCGAGCTCACGGGCGGCCTCAACGCGATATGCGTCAGCCTGCATGTCGTCGACTCACGAGCCGTGATCGAGGTGTGGGACGCGAGCCCCAGCCCCCCGCACATCAAGGACGCCGACCCTGACGACGAGGGCGGCCGTGGCCTATTCCTGGTCGAGGCGCTGACGACGCGATGGGGTTTCCGCCGGCCCGAGACCGGCGGCAAGGTCGTCTGGGCGGAGATCAAGCCCGGTTGATGCCGGCCGGTGCCACAGCCGCAAGCATCCTGGAGGCCCACATCGTGAGGCGAGAAGCGGATCTGCATCAGGCCGCCTCGGCGCTTCAGCGGGAGAACGCCGGGTGGGTCGTCATGTGGGCGAGTTGGCGGAGGAGGTTCTGCGCCTTCTCGGGTCTGATCCACCCGACCGGCGTCATCGTGGAAGCGACCACCCCGGAACGCCTCCTCGTCCTGATGCGCCAGGCCGAAGCAGAAACTCGAACCACCCGGCCGGTCTCAAGCCCCGAGAAGCACGTGAATACTCATGCCGCATAGCCCGGCCGATGAGTCGGGTTCCAGCAGCGAGGTCACCGATGCCCACCTTACACGGACACACCGGCGACCCCTCCGGCCGTATCCGGGCCGGGGATCACCCCGCTCGACCCCTCACCGCACAAACGCTAGACGTCTCCGCCCCTCGTCCCCCAAGAGAGAACTACATGGAGTCATTCGAACGGGCCCGGCTCGACGCCTACTTCGGCAAGATCGGCGCACAGCTCGCACCCGCCGCGCGGCCGACGTGTTTCATGGTCACGCACCTGCTGTCCGAGCGCCCGAGCTTCGTACAGGCCGTCGCCTCCGTCTCGCGGTTGCGCGCGGTGCTGCCCAAGCCGAAGTCGATCGATTCCGCGGCGCGACGCGAGGTCGAGCGCCTGGTCCCTTGCGACTCCCTATCCCGCGAGCTGTTCGGGACGCCCGAAGCCGCCCTGGACTACTTGGAAGCGCGAGCGGCCGGCGAGTCGCTCGTGCTCCTGGACGTCGGCGGCTACTTCGCGCCCTCGCTGGCCGCGCTGTGCGAGCGGTTCTCCGGGTCCGTCCTCGGCGTGGTGGAGGACACCGAGAACGGGCATCGCCGCTACGCCGGGCTCGCCGATCTGGCCTGTCCTGTCGTCTCCGTCGCCCGATCCCCGCTCAAGGATCCCGAAGACTTCCTTGTCGGGCAGTCCGTCGTGTTCTCCACCGAGGCTCTCCTGCGCGGCCGGGGAGACATCCCGTCCGGCCGACCGGCCCTGGTCGTCGGCTTCGGCAAGCTGGGCAGCTCCATAGCCCGGCTCCTGCATGCGAAGGGTGTGCACGTCACGGTGTTCGACATCGACCCCGTGCGGCGTGCCCAGGCGCTCAGTCAGGGATTCGCCGTGGCCCGCGACCGCGAGACGGCGCTGGCGGGAGCCGGGCTCGTGCTGTGCGCCACGGGTGCGCTGTCACTGCGGGGCGAGGACTTCCCTCACCTGCGCAACGGCGCCTACGTCGCCACTGTCACCAGCAGTGAGGACGAGCTCGACCTCGATGGTCTCCCGAACGTGTACAGCCGGGCCGACGCCGGCGAGCACATCACCCGCTACCAGACAACCGGGCATTACTTCTACCTGCTCAACGAGGGCAACGCCGTCAACTTCCTGCACGGCGCCAGCGTGGGACCGTTCATCTACCTCGTACAGGCTGAGATAGTCGCCGGGATGCACATGCTCAGCCGGGGCGACCTCGCCCCCGGTATGCACGAAGTCAGCGCCACCGACAGAGCCGCGATCGCGGCGACCTGGCTCAACTACTTCGACAGGTGATCCATGACCATCACGGCGCGGCACATCCGCGACACCCTGACCGGCTACCTCGCCGCCCACCCGGACGAGACGGCGGCGCTCACGCCCGTACTCGGCCTTCTGGACGCCGGGGCCGACATCGCCACCCGCAAGGAGTTCCGTGGCCACGCCACCGCCGGAGCCGTTCTCGTCAACGACCTGGGTCTCGTCCTTCACGTCCACCACCGGGTCCTCGGCACCTGGCTGCTCCCCGGCGGACACCTCGAAGACACCGATGAGACCCTGCTCGGCGCGGCCCTGCGGGAACTCTCCGAAGAGACCGGCATCCCGGCTGACTCCGTGACCCCAATGGGAGACGGGCCGCTCCACATCGACGTGCACCCCATCCCCGCCAACGACGCCAAGAACGAACCGGAACATCAGCACTTCGACTTCCGTTTCCTCTTCCACACGACGGCCGACATCGCCGAACTACAAATGGAAGAAGTCACCGCCGCCACCTGGCGCCCCGCCGAAAGCCTTCACGACCAGCACCTACGCCGGCGCCTGCCGATCGGCAAGACGAAAGCCCGGTCACGGCGGGCCAGACCCTCTCACTCACAATGGCCCAGCGGATAGCCGAGGCTGAAGAGGGGTTCGAGGAAACGGGATACCCTGCCTGCTGTGCCTCGAAGGACGTGACCGGAGGAGTCGATGCGGGGATGACGGCAGGACGACCGGTGCCCACACAGGACGACGTGCTCGGGTATTTCAACACGCTGTCGAACTGGGGACGGTGGGGTGACGACGACGAACTCGGCACTCTGAACCACATCACCGACGACGTCCGGCTGGCGGCGTCGCGGGCCGTGCGCCACGGCAGGAGCGTGTCGTGCGCATGGGAGGTCGCCGTACCGGAGGACATGGAGCGGTCGACGACGACGTGCCCGTGCGCCGCCGACATGCCGGGTGCCGAGAACATGCCGGTGCCCGGATTCCGCGACGACCGGCGCTGGGGCTTTTCGTCCGAGCGGCTCGGCGTCACGTTCCACGGCAACACCCTCACCCACGTCGACTCGCCGTGCCACATCTTCTGGGACGGCACGATGTACAACGGGCGGTCGCACTCGCTGGTCGACGCCGCGACGGGATCGGCGTGGGCGTCCGTCACGGCGGCGGCGAACGGGATCATCACGCGTGGTGTCCTGCTGGACATCGCGAGCGTGCGGGGTGTGCCGTGGCTGGAACCGGGGCAGGGCGTGTTTCCCGACGATCTTGAGGAGGCCGAGCGTCGCCAGGGTGTGCGGGTGCGATCCGGCGATGCGGTACTCCTGCGGACCGGCTATGGCCGCGTCCGGCACGAGACCGGTGCGGTCAGCGGTTTCACGCAGGCCGGGTGGCACGCGTCCTGCCTGCCGTGGCTGCATGGACGGGAGGTCGCGCTGATCGGCGCTGACACCCCCCAGGACGTTCAGCCATCGGGGTACGAAGGCGTGTTGATGCCGGTTCACGCCGTGAGCCTCGTCGCCATGGGTCTGTGGATGCTCGACAACTGCGACCTGGAGGCGTGCGCGACGACGGCTGCCGAGCTCGGCCAGTGGGACTTCCACCTCGCGGTCGCGCCGGTCCGCTTCGCCGGTACGTCCGGCAGCCCGGTCAACCCGATCGCCACATTCTGACCGCGGTCCACGAGGAGGTGCGACGCACCCGGCCCGCACCTGGAACGCGGTCGTGGTCGCTTGGGACACGCCGCCGGGCCGCCCGCCCTGATCAGGACCGAGCGGCTCGTTTGATCTCGTTGACGAGCTTGTCCACGTGTACGACGTCGATCCGGGCCCGTAGCGTGCCGTCGGGAACGAGCAGATCGAGCTGATGGGCCAGAGCTTCCACGAGGTCTTGGTGAACGTGGTGACCAGGATTGGCCGGTGTCCGCTGAATGCTCGGCGAGGTTGGCCGCCCGGTGCAGGCGGTGACGCGACTCTTCGATGACGGCCTGTTCCCGCCGAATGGGCACATTGTTCTAGAGGGAACAGAGTAGCGATGCACTGCTGCGTGCCCTTCAAGCGGTCGTGAGGCGCGGGAGCAGTGGCCGGTAGAGTGAGACCAGCCTTACTACTTTGCCACCTAAACCGCTCGGAGTTCTCCATGGACCATTTCGGAGGCTGGATCGGCAGTTCGGAGTCATACCTGTCCCCACGTGCGCAAGGCCAGGCGGATGCCTGGTCGGAGGAACTTTCCGAGACAGGCAGGTCCGGCTCTCAGCGCCTTCGTGAGGTAACCGAGTTAGTGCCACCCGCTCCGGTGGCCCAGGCTCTGCGGATCGAAAAGGGTCACACCGCCATCGTTCGCCGCCGACGGATGCTTGTGGATGAGCGCCCGGTTGAGCTCACCGATTCGTACTACCCGGCAGCGGTCGCCGCCGACACACGGCTCGCCGAGGCCCGCAAGATCCCTGGTGGAGCGTCTACTCTTCTGACGGAACTCGGCTATGTCCCCGACGAGGTGTACGAGGACATCTCCATCAGTCGGGCGCTGGAGGAGGAGGCCGCACTTCTCGACGTGGAGGTTGGCACGCTGGTGGTTGTGCTGTTCAGGGTTGTCTTCGCGGCGGGACGGGTGCCGTTCGAGGCGTCGATGATGACGATGCTTCCCGAAGGTCGCCGTTTCCGTTACCAGTTCAAAGTGAGGTGATCCATGACCAAGAAGACAGACCCCCGGCCCAGACATCAGCAGATCGCGGCGGAGATTCGGGCTTTGATCATGTCGGGGGATCTGCTGCCCGGCATGCGTTTGCCGACGACTCAGCAACTGATGGCCCAGTACAGCGTGACCAGTCAGACCGTGCAGCGGACCCTGAACGTGCTGAAAGACGAGGGCTTCATCGCAGGCCGGGCTGGCGTGGGGGTCTTCGTGCGCGCCGAGCCGGCCTTGGCGATCGTTCCCGCTTCCTACATGCCTCCACGCCGTGACGATGAGGCTTATCCCTGGATGACCGAGGCAGCTAAGCGATCGCTCCGGGGAGCCGTGAAGCTTCTGGATGTAGCCGAGGTGAAGCCTCCCGCAGCTGTCACCGAGACGTTCGACCTCACCGAGGACGATCTTGTTTCGGTCCGCCACCAGCTCCTGCTGCTCAACGACGCACCCACCGAGCTCGCGTGGATCTATCATCCGCTCTCCATCGCCACGGGCACTGCCCTGATGGAACGTCGCAGGATTCCTGGTGGCTCGCCACGGCTGCTCACCGAGCTGGGGCTCCCACCACATCACTGGGTCGACAAGCTTTCCGTGCGGCTCCCCACCACCGACGAGCTGGAGAGCTTGGAGCTTCCCGATGATGTGCCCGTACTCCGCACATTTCGCACGGTTTACACCGCTGATAACAAGCCGATCGAAGCACAAATCCTGATCAAGGGTGGCCATCTCTACGAACTGGTCTACCAGCAGCATCTGCTTGGGAACTGAGCTACATCGCCGACCACATCGTGCGCAGAAAGCCGCACAGACATGTGCAACCTTACTACATTAGCGGCTAAGGAGATAAGCATCTCCTATCATGGACAGGCCTCGGCGGCCCGCTGCAAGTGGGACACCGGTCAGCCATGAAGGGCCGAACGATCGCCCCTCTCTCCGCGGTGGGCGCGATGGAGGCGGAACCGGTCGAGGTCAGGCGACGTGGGCGTCGGCTTTGGTGAGGGCCTCGTCGAGGATGGCGAGGCCCTCCTTGGCCTCGGTGTCGGTGATGGTGCACGGAGGGACGACGTGGATGCGGTTGTAGTTGTACACGGGCCACAGGCCCCGGGCCTTGCACGCGGCGACGACCTCGTCCACCGGGCGGGTCTCGGCGCCGCCGGCGGCGCCGGGGACGAGCATCTCCCGGGTCTCGCGGTCGCGCACCAGTTCCAGGGCCCAGAAGACGCCGAGGCCGCGTACCTCGCCGACCGAGGGGTGGCGTTCGGCGATCTCCCGCAGGCCGGGGCCGATGACCTGCTCGCCGATCCGGGCGGCGTTCTCGACGATGCCGTCCTCCTTCATCGCGGTGATGGCCGCGACGGCGGCGGCGCAGGCCAGAGGGTGGCCCGAGTAGGTGAGACCGCCGGGGTAGGGGCGGGTGCGGAAGGTGTCGTAGATCGCGTCGGAGACGATGACGCCGCCCAGAGGGACACAGCCGGAGTTGACGCCCTCGGCGAAGGTGATCAGGTCGGGGGTGACGCCCCAGTGGTCGACGGCGAACCACGCGCTGGTGCGGCCGAAGCCGGACATGACCTCGTCGGCGATGAAGACGATGCCGTGCCGGTCGCACAGCTCGCGCACACCGGCCAGGTAGCCGGCCGGGAGCACCAGGATGCCGGCTGTGCCGACCACCGTCTCCAGCACGACGGCGGCGACGGTCGACGGGCCCTCGAAGGCGATGACCTGCTCCAGGTGGGCCAGCGCGCAGGCCGTCTCCTCGGCATCGGTCGTGGCGTGGAAGTGCGAGCGGTACAGGTAGGGCCCGGCGTCCCGAGTCCGACCGGAACCCCGGGCCGGCTGTCCGAAAACATCAGCACGCGAAGGCCAGCACGGACCCGTGAAGCCGGGTTATCGCCGCATCCCAATCCCGGATAAGGGACCGGCGCCCAAGCGATCTCCTGCCCCCGTCGCGGCTGCCCGAAGCACCGGCGAACGCCGGATGAACCATGGTCCGCACGTGACCCAGGTCATCCGGGAAAGCCACTCCGCCGACACGGTCGTGAACACGCGGCCCGGCCCGCCAGGAGTCGCGGGCCGAGGGGAAACGTTGAATGCTTCAGTCGTCGCGGTCGCAGACGGAGCAGTGGGTCAGGCCGGCGGCCTCGGCGTCGGGCTTGGACATCGTCTCCAGGGTGCCCGGGTCCGATCCCTTGATCAGCGGGCAGGCGGAGCTGTGGTAACGCCGGGTGCCGGGGATGACCTTGACGATGCCGGGGCGCATCACCTCGACGGTCGGGTCACTCTTCCTCGGCCTGTCCCCGGCGGTGCCCTGCCTGTCCCCTGTACCGGTCTGCCTGTCACCGGCGCCGCTCGGCTTGTCACCGGCATCACTTGACGGGGTGCCGGTGTCCCCCGGCTCGACGTCGCTGTGCCCGCTCGTGGAGTCGCTGTCCCCGCGCTTGGCGTCGGTGTCCCTGCGGGCGGGGCCGGTGTCGGACCGCTCGGGGGTGCCGCCGTCCGGCTGCGGCTTCGACGGCTTCTCGGCGGGCGCGGCCGGCTTGGGGTTGGCGCCGGTGGAGCCCGCGCCACCCGAAGTCGCGGTGGCCTTCTCCGGCTTCGCGGGCTTCCCGGCGGCAGGACTGACGGCGCCCTTCTCGGGCCCAGCGCCCTTCTCGGGCCCGGCGCTCTTGCCGGGCTCGGTCCCTCGCTCGGGTCCGGCGCTCTTCGCGGAGTCGGTCCTTCTCTCCGGTCCTGCGCTCTTCGCGGAGTCGGCGTCCTTGGACGTGTCCGCCTTGCCGGGGGTGGCGGCCGTCCTGTCGCCGGTGGTGGCCGTCTTGCCGGGGGTGGCGGCCTGGCGGGGCGCGCCGCTGACCACGACGACCGGATCATCGTCGTTGTCGTCGTCGTGAGCCTCGACGGGCTTCTTGCCAGCCGTTCCGGGCTTGCCCGCGGACGGGCTCGGGTCGGACGACGCCGTGCGGGGCCCCCCGCCAACGGGCTCTCCGGGCCTCGCGTCACCGGCCGACGGCTTGCTCGGCCCGGCTGACGGCTTGCTCGTGCCGGCTGACGGCTTTGGCGGGTCCGAACGCTTGAAGGCCTCGAAGGGGGAGAGGGCCTCGGGAAGCTTGACGGGGGCGATCGGAAGGTCGATCGGGGTGGAAGAGGGGCCAGGCTTCTTCGCGGAGGAGGAGCCACCGGGTTCGCCCGAAGAGCTGCTCGAAGGGCTGCCGGTCGGCGGCTTGTCAGTGGACGAGCCCGGGGAAGGAGCCGCGAACCATGCCTCGGACCGCCAGGTGGAGGACTGCTCCCCGTCGGGACGCTCGGTCTCGGCGTCCACTGAACCGGAGGAAGAGGAGCCGGCCTGAGTCCCGGCGCGTCCGGGGGCCTTCTCGATCGGACCCGATGAAGAGGAACCGGTCTGAGTCCCGGCGCGCCCGGGAGTCTTCTCGATCGGATTCATCGGTGACTTGGCGGGGACCTGGGGCACCGGCCGCGTCTCATCGGACCTGTAACCGGACGCGGGCCCGCGTCCCGTCTCGGCGGCCTTGCCCTCGGCCTTGTTCCGGCTCTCGGCCTGGTGCTCGGGCTTGGTCGCGGCCTGGCCTTCAGGCTTGTGCCCTGTGCCGGAGCCGGTCGCCGCCCTGTCGCCCGCCACGCCCGTGCCGCCGGGCTCGGCGCCACGCCCGGATTCGGACGTGCGGCCCGCCTCGGACGTGCGACCTGTCTCGGGCCTGTCGCCAGGCTCGGATCTGTGGCCGGTCTCCGTGGTGCGGGGGGTGGGCTCGGAGGTGCGGACGCTGTCGGACTTGCGGGCGGTGTCGGGCTTGTAGCCGTCGGGGAGGCAGGTGGTGCAGGCCGTGAAGCCCTCCTCGCGGGCCTCCTCGTACGTCAGCTCCTCGAACTCGCGCCCGGCGAGCTGGCGGCACCCACGCAGGTGGAACCGCTTGCGCCCGGGGATGACCAGCACGATCGCGTCGGCGGACGGCCCGCCTCCCGCGCCACGCCCCGGCCCTGTCGCGGGGAACGCCCGCGGCGGAGCCAGCGTGGCCGTCTGGAACCCCAAGTGGGGCGCGGCCATGGGGTGTGCGAGGGGGACCCCCGGGGAAGCCGCCACTCCACCGGGACGGCCCATCGAGCCACCCGCGACTCCGGCGCCTGCCACGGGCATCGGCGACGCGGTGGCCGCCGTAGTGCCGCCGGAGGGGAACAACTCATGGCGACGCAGCAGCGCCCCGATCATAAGGAAGACCGCGGACAGCACGCTGACCACGATCGACCACATGACCAGGACCGCTGTTCCGGTCACCACGCCCGCGACCAGCAGGCCGAAGGCGAGCACCACCAGAATGGCGCTGAGGTAGATCACAGGGACTCCCAGTCGCGGGTCGGTGAGGAACCTGACCCGTTACCCTAACGGCGATCGTTGTGGGGGCCGTCGACTCCCTGGAAGGCTCCGGAGTGCTGCGTGGGCTCGGGGCCGAACGGGTTGTTCTGGCCACCGGGGATCTGCTGCTGGCCACCGGGAGCGACAGCGTGGGACATGGCAGGAGCCCCGCCCATCTGAGCACCCACGACGGGGAAGCCGCCGCTGCCCTCGGCCGACACGTTGAGCTCGGCGAGCTGGTTCTCAAGGTAGAGCTTGAGCCTGCTGCGGTACTCGCGCTCGAAGCTCCGCAGCTCCTCGACCTTGCGCTCAAGCTCGTCACGGGTCTGCACCAGCGAGCCCATCGCCTGCCTGTGGCGCTCCTGCGCGTCGCGCTCAAGCGTCTCAGCGCGGGCACGGGCGTCACCGATGATCTGCTCGGCCTGGCGGCGGGCCTTGCCGAGGACCTCGTCGGCCTCGCGTCGCGCCCGGGTGACCGTCTCGTCGGCCTCGCGGCGCGCGTCGGCGATCGCCTGGTCCGCGGTCTGCTGCGCCAGGGCGAGCACGCGGGCGGCGGTGTCCATGTTGTCCTCGGCGGGGGGCATTCCCATGCCGACGGGGACAGGCTCGGGCCTGATGGGCTCCGGTGGCTTCATGGGCTCCGGCTGCGGCATCATCATCTCGGGCTTGGGCTCGGCCACCGGGGCGGGCGCCATGCTCATGCCCATCCCACCCGGCACCTTGCCACGCAGGCACTCGGTCAGCTTCGCACGAAGCTCCTCGTTCTCCTGGATGAGGCGGTCGAGCTCGGCCTCCACCTCATCAAGGAAGGCGTCGACTTCTTCCTCGTCGTACCCCGGCCGCAGCCGGGTGGTACTGAACTGCTTGTTCCGCACATCAGCGGGCGTCAGCGGCATTTCGGTCTCCTTGGCGCGCTCGGAGTCTGTCCGGAGGACGGTACCCGATCAAAAACGAAGCGCGGACACGATTTGGATCATGACCAAGACCACAATGAACAGCACTGTGAAGCTTAGGTCAAAGGCCACCGTACCCAACCGGAGGGGCGGAATGAAACGGCGGAGGAACTTGAGAGGTGGATCGGTTGCCGTGTATGTGGCTTCCGCGAGCACCAGGACGAGCCCTGTGGGACGCCAGGAGCGGGCGAACGCCTGCACCGTCTCGAAGATCATCCTGCCGATCAACAGTATGAGATAGATGTACAGGACTCCGACCAAGATGTCCTTAACGATCCCCACGGTCGCGTCCTGCCTCCATCCCGATCTGCCGACCTCGGTCCGGGCGGGCCATGTCTGGCCGTTCACTGTTCATGGTGGAACTCTAGCTCTGGTTGAAGAACCCGCGTTCCGCGATTCGGGCCTTGTCCTCGGCGGTCACCTCGACGTTGGCAGGGGACAACAGGAACACCTTGTTGGTAACACGTTCAATGCTGCCATGTAGGCCAAAGACCAGACCTGCCGCGAAATCAACAAGACGCTTGGCGTCGCTGTCGACCATTTCTGTCAAGTTCATGATGACGGGAGTTCCCTCGCGGAAGTGCTCGCCGATCGTTCGCGCTTCGTTGTACGTACGAGGATGAAGGGTTGTGATTCGCGCCAGATCGGTCGTACGGCGCTCGACTACCGCGGACCCGGACCTCGGAGCCGGGACCGGGGTCTCGACCTCCTCCTGGCCGTCTTGGGGCGTTCCAAGCCCGCGCTCGTCACCGCGGCGCCGGTCGACGTAGTCGTCCGTGTAATCCTCGTCGTCGGCGTAATTGCCATAATCCGGGTAGCGGTCGTCCTCCACGAGACCGAGGTAGACCGCCATCTTGCGCATCGCGCCGGCCATCGCTACGTCGTCCTCCTGCTCATGGTCGCCGTACCCAAGGCAACCTAAGGCACCGCTGTCGACCTCTGCTCGGATACATGGACATCAAGGTCCACTCGGGGGGACATTACCTGACGAAGGGCTTCCGGCGACCGAGCAACGCCGTACCGACACGCACGTGTGTCGCTCCATGCGCGATCGCCTCGGCCAGATCTCCACTCATTCCCGCCGAAACGACGGACGCATCCGGATGGACCACCCTTAGAGCAGATGAAAGTTCTGAAAGCCTCGCGAACGCCCTATTTGGATCGCCCCCGAGTGGGGCCACCGCCATGACGCCACCGAGGGCCAGACCCTCGGTCCCGGCGATCAGGTCGGCCATGGCCGGCAGCTCCGCCGGCGGCACTCCGCCGCGGCCCGGATCGTCGTCCAGGGCCACCTGGACCAGGCAGGTGACCCGCCGGTCCGCCTTGACGGCCTCGCGGCCCAGGGCCCCGGCCAGCCGCGCGCGGTCGACCGAGTGGATCACGTCGGCGTAGGAGACGACGGACCTGGCCTTGTTCGTCTGGAGCTGCCCGACGAAATGCCACGTCAGGGGCAGGTCGGCGCATTCGGCGGCCTTGGCGGCGGCCTCCTGGTCGCGGTTCTCGCCGACGTCGCGGATGCCGAGCTCGGCGAGGATTCTCACGTCGGAGCCGGGATAGGTCTTGGTGATCGCGACAAGGGTGACGTCCCGGCGCGCGCGCCCGGCCCTCTCACAGGCGCCGGCGATCCGGCGCTCCACCTCGGCCAGGCCCGCCGCGATCTCGTCGCGTCGTGTGGTGTTCGCGTTCTTCACGTGGGGGTTCGGTCACTTCAGAAGGTCAGGAACATGCGGATGGGACGACGTCGCGAGCGCGGCACGTGCCCGGCTCCCCGGAGGGGAACAGGCACGTGCCGGCACTCACTTCAGGAAGTCAGGGACGTCCAGCTCCTCTTCCTGCTCCTCGAAGACCACCGGACGGCGCCGGGCGGGCTCGGAGACGCGGGAGGTGATGGGAGTGGGCAGCTCGGGCGCCGGCCTCGGGATCGACACCGGCCCCTGGGGCTGCTGCTCGGAATGCGAGGCGGAGCCATGCGAGCTGTTCGAGGACTCCCCGGTCTCACGACCGAACGGGGTGGGAGCCGAAGCGGTCACGGGCGCCGGGTCGGGCGCGGGAGCGGGCTCCGGCGCCGGCGGGGGCGGAGGCGCGGCCTGGGTCACCGGAGCGGGCTGCGCGGGCGGCAGCGGACGTACCGGGGCCGGGCGCTGCTCGGCGCGCGCCGGCTCGCTCTTGGGCGCGGGGAAACCCGATGTGACCGGGCGGGACTGCTGGCTCGGCTGGGACACGGGCGCCGGCGCCGCCTGCGGGGCGGGACGCGCCGCGGGCTGGGGGCGCGCGGCGGGCTGCGGCGGGGCGGGCGGCTTCTCCGGCTCGGGCTCGTCGAAGCCCGCGGCGATCACCGTGACCCGCACCTCGTCGCCGAGGGCGTCGTCGATGACCGTGCCGAAGATGATATTGGCGTCCAGCGCGGCGGCGTTGGACACCAGCTGCGCCGCCTCGTTGATCTCGAAGAGCCCGAGGTCGGACCCGCCCGCGATGGACAGCAGGACCCCGTGGGCCCCGTCGATGCTCGCCTCCAGCAGCGGGCTGGACACCGCCATCTCGGCCGCGGCGACGGACCTGTCGTCCCCGCGCGCGTGACCGATGCCCATCAGCGCCGAACCCGCGCCCGACATGACCGACTTCACGTCGGCGAAGTCCAGGTTGATCAGACCGGGGGTGGTGATGAGGTCGGTTATGCCCTGCACACCCGAGAGCAGCACCTGGTCGGCCGCCTTGAAGGCGTCGAGCACGCTGACCTGACGGTCGGAGATCGACAGCAGGCGGTCGTTCGGGATGACGATGAGCGTGTCGACCTCGTCGCGGAGGGTCTCGATGCCCGCCTCCGCCTGCGCCGCGCGCCGCCGCCCCTCGAAGCTGAAGGGCCGGGTCACGACACCGATGGTCAGCGCGCCGAGCGACCGGGCGATGTTCGCCACGACGGGCGCTCCGCCCGTGCCGGTGCCGCCGCCCTCGCCCGCCGTGACGAAGACCATGTCGGCGCCCTTGAGCACCTCCTCGATCTCCTCGCGGTGGTCCTCGGCGGCCTTGCGCCCGACCTCGGGATTGGCTCCCGCGCCGAGGCCGCGCGTGAGCTCGCGGCCCACGTCCAGCTTGACGTCGGCGTCACTCATCAGCAGCGCCTGGGCGTCGGTGTTGATGGCGATGAACTCGACGCCCTTGAGTCCCTCCTCGATCATCCGGTTCACGGCGTTCACTCCGCCGCCGCCGATGCCGACGACCTTGATGACCGCGAGGTAGTTCTGCGGTGCTGCCACGACGAGGGGCCTTTCCGCTCGTTTACTTGCATTACGTGAAGCCCGAAACGGGGCCGGACCTTCTTGTTTAACTCTCACCCTCAAGTTGAGATTTAGAGTTATGTCAACCTGAGGAATGATACGGACAGTAGGGTTGCCCCTCCCCCAGGGTCAACTCACCGCGCCGCAAGCTCGCCCGGCGTGTCGCAGCCTGTCCCATTCGCTCCTGCCGGAACCTGTCCGGCTGTGGGGCATATCACTTGACTGTCACGACATCCGGTGAGCTGACGTCGTAACTGTCGGCCGGGCGTTGGAGCAGTGTGAGGGCGATGCGCGCCTTGTCACGGGTGCGCTCGGCCCCGCCCCACACGATCGTACGGCCGTCGGCCAGGCGAAGTGAGACATCGTCCGGCGACACGGCCCGCACCATCTCGACTCTGCGCGCCAGATCGCCGGGAAGCCCGCCGGCGACCGCGAGCGCGGCCTTGGTGGCGGGGTCGTCCACGGCGAAACGGTCGACGTGGAGGGCGGGAAGGCCGCCCGGGGCGACGTCCCTCACCTCGATCACGACCCCGTGCCGGTCGACCACAGACGCCTTGCCGCCCCCGAGGACGACCGCCACCGGCCTGCGCTCCACCAGGCGGACGCTGAGGGTGGCCGGCCAGTTCCGCTCCACCTCGACCGACTCGACCTGCCGCAGCGCGGCGATCCTGCTCCGGACCGCCTCCAGGTCGACCATGGCCATCGGCTGGCGGTCGGGCACCGCCGCCGCCTGGCGGACCTGGTCGTCGGGAAGCGTGAGGTTCCCCGAGATGGCGATGTCGCGCACGCCGAGGACCGGCGAGAAGAACACCAGCCAGGCGGCCGCTCCCACCACCCCGCAGGACAGCAGGACGGCGAAGGCCGTGCGCCACGCCGACTGGCTCACCGCGAGGCGAGCTCGGCGACGATATGCGGGCCGAGCTCGGTCACGTCTCCCGCGCCCATGGTGAGCACGACGTCACCCGGCCGGGCCCGCTCGGCCACGATGGCCGGGACCGAGGCCCGGTCGGGCACGTAGACCACCTGCTCGGGCGGGAGCGGGACCTTGCCGGCGACCAGGGCGCCGGAGACCCCGGGCTCGGGGTCCTCGCGGGCGCCGTAGACGTCGAGGACGATGGCCTCGTCGGCCAGCCCGAGCGCGGCTCCGAACTCGTCGGCGAAGAAGCGGGTGCGAGAGTACAGGTGGGGCTGGAAGACCGCGATGACGCGGCCGGACGGCCCGGAGAACGACGCGACCACGTCGCGGGCGGCGCGCAGGTCGGCGGCCAGCTCGGTCGGGTGGTGGGCGTAGCTGTCGAACACCGCGACCCCGGCCGCCTCGCCCTTGGCCTCGAAGCGGCGCTTGGCCCCGGTGAACGCCGCGAGCCCGTCGCGGAACTCGTCGAACGGGACCCCGAGCTCCTCGGCCACCGCCAGCGCGGCGGTGGCGTTCAGCGCGTTGTGGCGGCCCGGCACCGCCAGCCGGACGTCGCCCTTGCCCTCCACCGTGAACGCGACCCCGAACCCGTCGGGGGCGATGTCCACGACGCGGAGGTCGGCGTCCTCTGACTCGCCGTAGGTGCGCACGAGCAGGCCACGGGCACGCGCCAGCGGGATCAGCGCAGCGGCGCCCGGGTCGTCGGCGCAGACCACCAGCGCCGAGCCGATGCGCTCGACGAAGCGGGCGAAGCTGTCGTGCACCGCCTGCGGGTCGCCGTAGTTGTCGAGGTGGTCGGCCTCGACGTTGGTCACCACCGCCACCCGGGGGGCGAGCATGAGGAAGGACCCGTCGCTCTCGTCGGCCTCGGCCACGAAGACGTCTCCCGCGCCCTCGTCGGCCCCGAGGCCGGTGGTCACGAGCTGGCCCCCCACGCAGTAGGAGGGGTCGCGCCCGCACTTCTGCAGGGCGACCGTGAGCATCGAGGTGGTGGTGGTCTTGCCGTGCGTGCCCGCGACCGCGATGCCGACGCGCCCGACCATCACGGCGGAGAGCGCGGCGGCGCGCGGGATGACGCGCAGCCCCTGGCGCAGCGCCTCGCCGAGCTCGGGGTTGGAGTCGCGGATCGCGGTGGACACCACCACGGTGTCGACGTTCCTGATGTGCGAGGCGGCGTGGCCCACGTGCACGGTGGCGCCGAGCTCGCGCAGCTCGGACACCATCTGCGAGCTGCGGGCGTCGCTCCCTGACACGTCGACGCCGCGCTTGAGCAGGATGCGCGCGATGCCGGACATGCCGGAGCCGCCGATGCCGATGAAGTGCACCCGGCCGAGGTCGCCCGCGGCCACCGGCTCGATCAGCTTCACAAGGCTCATCGGCGGCCTCCGGCGGAGACGATCTCGATGACCTTGCGTGCCAGCACCGTGTCGGCGTCCTTGCGGCCCATCCGCGAGGCGGCGTCGGACATCGCCACCACCCGCTCGGGGTCGCGCAGGACGGGAAGCACCGTCTGGATGATCCAATCAGCGTTCAGGTCGGCGTTGTCGACCATCATCCCTCCCCCGGCCTCGACGATCGGCATCGCGTTGAGCTTCTGCTCGCCGTTGCCGTGCGGCAGCGGCACGTACGCCGCGGGGAGCCCCACGGCGGTGAGCTCGGCGCAGGTCATCGCCCCGCTGCGGCACAGCACGAAGTCGGCGGCCGCGTACGCCAGATCCATGCGGTCGACGTAGGGCAGCACGACGTACTGCGGGTCGCCGGGCGGGGGCTCCTGGCTGACGGTGTTCTTCGGGCCGATCACGTGGAGCACCTGGACGCCCGCGTGGCGCAGGGCCGGGGCGGAGGCGAGGGCCGCCTCGTTGATGGCGCGCGCCCCCTGCGAGCCGCCGAAGACCAGCAGCGTCGGCCGGTCGTTCTCAAGGCCGAAGTAGGACCTGGCCTTGTCGCCCGTCGACAGCCGGTCGAGCGCGACGATCTCGCGCCGCAGCGGGATGCCGACGTACTCGGCGTGGGGCAGCGCGGCGTCGGGATGGCCGGTGAACACGTGGTCGGTGAGCCGGGCGCCGAGCCGGTTGGCGAGGCCGGGACGCGGGTTCGCCTCGTGCACCGCGATCGGCACCCCGCGCCGCCGGGCGGCGAGGTAGGCGGGGGTCGCGACATACCCGCCGAAGCCGACCAGCACGTCGGCCCGCACGCGGTCCATGACGCCGGCGGCCGCGTTGATCGCCCCGGCCAGCCGGCCGGGGACCGTCAGCAGCTGCGGCGTGATGGCGCGCGGCAGCGGGACCGCGGGCACCAGCGCCAGCTCGTACCCGCGCGCGGGAACCAGCCTGGTCTCCAGGCCGCGCTCGGTGCCGAGGCAGGTGATCCCGATGCTCGGGTCCTGCCTGCGAAGCGCGTCGGCCAGCGCCAGGGCGGGTTCGATGTGGCCGGCGGTGCCGCCGCCTGCGAGGACCACCCTCATGTCGGTCCTTTCACTCCACGTGCCTCGATGTCGGTCGGGGCCGCCCCGTCCGGCGAATCTTCGCCAGCGTGCGACCCAGGCCAAGCCAGCTTAGAGCCCGCGCCGCGGGCCCGGGTCCACGAGCGGCGAGCGCGGCGGCCGCGCCGGGCTCGCGCTTGGCGAACGACAGCAGCATGCCGAGCGCCGCCAGCGTGGGCAACAGCGCCGACCCACCGTAGGACACGAGCGGCAGCGGGATGCCGGTGATGGGCAGCACACCGATGACCGCGCCGATGTTGACGATGGCCTGACCTGCGATCCAGGCCACGGCGGCGGAGGCCGTCAGCCGGATGAACGGGTCCTTGACGCGGGACGCCACGCGCAGCCCGGCGTACCCGAGGAGGCCGAAGAGCGCGACCACGAGCAGCGTGCCCATGAGCCCCAGCTCCTCGCCGATGATGGAGAAGATGAAGTCGCTCTCGGCGTGCGGCACCCAGCTCCACTTCTGCCTGCTGCTGCCGAGGCCGAGCCCGAACCAGCCGCCCGAGCCCATCGCGATCTGCCCCTGCGCCGCCTGGTACCCCGACCCCTGGGCGTTGCCCCAGACGTCCAGCCAGCCCTCGATGCGGGCCGAGCGGTAGCCCTCGACGCTGATCATGATGATGGTGGCCAGCGCGGCGACGGCGAGGATGCCGGAGAACAGCCGCAGCGGCGCGCCGACGACCCACAGCAGCGCCAGGAAGATCAGCATGAGCACGAGCGTGGTGCCGAGGTCGCGCCCGAGCATGACCATGACCGCGAGGATCGCGGTGCCGGGCATGAGGGGGATCAGGAGCTGCCGCCACTCGATGAGGCCGCCCTTGGCCTTGCGCGCGAGCAGGTCGGCGCCCCAGAGCACCAGGCCGAGCTTGGCGGGCTCGGACGGCTGGATGGTGAGCCCGCCCATGTAGATCCACCGCTGGGCGCCCAGCTCGGTCTCGCCGATGAAGATGACCATGATCAGGCCGATGATGGACAAGGCCATCAGGGGGTAGCCGGCGAGCCGGAAGAACCGCTGCGGCAGCCGCGAGCAGATCCACATCACCGGGATGCCGAGCCCGACCGACAGCGACTGCTTGAGGAACCAGTAGAAGGGGTTCCCCGTCTTCTGCAGCGCCTCGATGCTGGAGGCCGACAGCACCATCATCAGCCC
>NZ_JBEZFH010000145.1:0-19457 GCF_040649355.1 Sphaerisporangium sp. NPDC049002
GGGGCCAGGAAGTCCGTCGACCGGAAGCCGGTCGCGAAGACGATCGTGTCGGCCTCGCGGACGGTGCCTCCGGCGGTCTCGATGCCGTCGGGCACGATGCGGGTGATCGGCTCGGTGACCAGGTCGACGTTGGGCTGGGTGAGCGCCGGGTAGAAGTCGCTGTCGATCACGATGCGCTTGCAGCCGATCGGATAGGCCGGGGTGAGCTTGGCGCGCAGCGCCGGGTCCTCGATCTGCCGCCTCAGGTGGTCCCTGGCGCGCTTGCCGATCAGCCGCCTGCTCCATCCTCCGACGAGCACGGGGAACACCAGGCCCTCGATGAACCGGAAGATCCGCTCGCGGTCGGCGGCGAGCAGGAGCGGCACCCGCTGGAACGCCAGCCTCTCGCGCGGCCCGTACGTCCCGTCCGCCTTGGGGATCACCCAGTTGGGCGTGCGCTGGTAGACGTCCAGGTGGCCGGCGACGCGGGCGACGCGGGGGATGATCTGCGCGGCCGAGGAGCCGTTGCCGATCACGGCGACGCGGCGGCCGGTGAGATCGTGGTCGTGGTCCCAGCGGGCGGAGTGGAAGCCCGTACCCTCATAGGAGGACATTCCCGGAATGTCGGGCAGGCTGGGCCGGTTCAGCTGGCCCACTCCGGAGACGACCACGTCAAACAGCTCCTCCTGCCCGTCGGCCGTCGTCACCCGCCACCGGTTCACCGACTCGTCGAACGCGGCGGCCGTCACCTCGGTGTTCAGCCGCAGACGCGGGCGCAGGCCGTACTTGTCGGCGCAGCGTTCGAGGTAGGCGAGGATCTCGTGCTGCCTCGGGAAGCGCCGCGTCCAGTCGTGACGCTGCTCGAACGAGTAGGAGTACAGGTGGGAGGGCACGTCGCAGGCGGCCCCCGGGTAGGTGTTGTCCCGCCAGGTGCCGCCGACGCGGCCGGCCTTCTCGAAGATCGTGTAAGTGGTGATCCCGGCCCTCTGGAGCTGGATCCCCATGCACAGTCCGCCGAAGCCCGCCCCAATGATCGCTACCGTTGGTGCCATTCGCCAGCCCTCCGGGTGTCAGGACGTACTTACGGTAGATCGTGGCGGTAGTCTGCGCACGTGTCCCCAACGGCGTTGTCCGCGATCATCGCGGAACTTGAATCGGCGTATGACCCCGCTTGGGCGGAGACCTGGGACGCCGTGGGCCTGGTTTGCGGAGATCCGGCGCAACTCGTAGGCAAGATCCTGTTTGCGGTCGATCCTGTGGCGAGCGTCGCCGACGAGGCGGTGGCCTGGGGAGCCGACCTGATCGTCACCCACCATCCCCTCTACCTGCGCGGCACGACCACCGTGGCCGCCGACACGGCCAAGGGCGCGCTGGTCCACCGGTTGATCAAGCACGACATCGCCCTCTACACCGCGCACACCAATGCCGACGTGGCCAGCCCCGGCGTCTCCGACGCTCTGGCCAGGGCCGTCGGGCTCTCCGGACCGCTGCGCCCCCTGCGGCCCTCACCGGACGACCCGGACCGTGGCCTCGGCCGCGTCGGCGAACTGGATGAGCCCCTCACGCTGCGGGAATTCGCCTCCCGGGCCGCCCGGGGGCTCCCGCGCACCGCGTGGGGCCTGCGGGTCGCCGGCGACCCGTCCCGCATGGTGCGCACGGTCGCCGTCAGCGGCGGTGCGGGAGATTCCCTCCTCGGCATGGCCCGCGCGGCCGACGTCTTCCTGACCGCCGACCTCAGGCACCACCCGGCCAGCGAGTTCATGCAGTCGGGGGCCTTCTCGGGCGGTCCGGCCCTGATCGACGCGGCCCACTGGGCCACCGAATGGCCCTGGCTGCCTCAGGCCGCGGAGCTTCTCGCGTCAGGGTTGGCCGCCAGGGGGATTAATGTTGAGACGCGCGTCTCCGAGACGGTCACGGACGCCTGGACGACAACAGCACAGTGCGAGGAATTAAGTGAAAGCAGCCCCGGAAGCACAGAAGCGTCTGCTCGAACTGGCCGAGCTTGACGCCATCCTCGACCGGCTGGCGCATCGCCGCCGCACGCTGCCCGAGCTCGCCGAGATCGACGAGCGTTCGGCCAAGCTGGCCCGCCTCGCGACCGAGGTGATCGCGGCGGAGACCGAGACCAGCGACCTCGCGAGGGAGCAGGCCAAGGCCGAGTCCGATGTCGACGCGGTGCGGGTGCGCGCCGAGCGCGACCAGAAGCGCCTCGACTCCGGTCAGGTCTCCTCACCCAAGGACCTGTCCAACCTCCAGTCCGAGATCGCCTCGCTCCACCGCCGCCAGGGCGACCTGGAGGACGTGGTGCTGGAGATCATGGAGCGCCGAGAGGCGGCGGACGCCACGGTCGCCCGGCTGTCGGCCGAGCGCGCCGAGATCGGCTCCGGCCTCTCCACGCTGGAGGAGAAGCGCGACGTCGCGCTCGCCGCCCTCGACAAGGAGAGCGGGGAGGCCAAGGGCAAGCGCGGAGGCATCACCGCCGACATCCCCGCCGACCTGCTCGCCCTGTACGAGAAGCTGCGCGGGCAGTACAGCGTCGGCGCGGCCATGCTGCAGGGCGGGCGGTGCCACGGCTGCAAGGTCTCCCTGTCGATCGCCGACCTCAACCGCATCCGTGCGGCCGCCGTGGACGAGGTGGTCCGCTGCGAGGAGTGCCGCAGGATCCTCGTCCGCACTCCCGAGTCGGGCCTGTGAACCTCGTCATCGAGGCCGACGGCGGCTCCCGGGGCAATCCAGGCCCCGCCGGATACGGCGCCGTCGTCAAGGACCCCGGCGGGCAGGTGCTGGCCGAGGCGGCCGACTCGCTCGGGGTCGCGACCAACAACGTCGCCGAGTACCAGGGCCTGATCGCCGGCCTGCGGTCGGTGCTCGCCCTCGCCGGCGAGGGCGCCACGGTCGAGGTCCGCATGGACTCCAAGCTGGTCATCGAGCAGATGGCCGGCCGGTGGAAGATCAAGAACGAGGGGCTGCGCCCGCTCGCGCTGGAGGCGGCCGACCTCGCGCGGCGCCTCCGCGTGAGCTGGAAGTGGATCCCGCGCGAGCGCAACCGCGACGCCGACCGCCTCGCCAACGAGGCCATGGACGCCGCCGCCCGCGGCGCGAAATGGCAGAGCACCGCCTCCGCGGAGCCCTCGGCCCCCATCCTCCCCGCCGCCTCCGCCGCCGCCTCCATCGCAGCCTCTGCCGCCCCCTTCGCCTCCTCCGCCCCCTTCGCCTCCTCCGACTCCGAGCCGGAGCACTCCGCCGAGGCGACGCTCGTCACCGCGCCGCGGCGCGGGAGCGGCTGGATGGGAGCGGCCAGGACCGCCACCACGTTGCTGCTGCTCCGGCATGGCGAGACGCCGTTCTCCGTCGAGCGCCGGTTCTCCGGCACCGGCGACCCCGAGCTGACCCCCAAGGGCGTCGCCCAGGCCGAGGCCGCCGCCGCCCGGCTGTCCCGCAAGACGTACGAGGTCGACGTGATCGTCACCTCCCCGCTCCGGCGCGCCCGGCAGACGGGTGAGGCCGTCGCCTCCCGAACCGGGCTCAAGACCACCGCCGACGAGGGGCTGCGCGAGGTCGACTTCGGCGAATGGGAAGGCCACACGTTCACCGAGATCCAGCGCCACTGGCCGGACGAGCTGGCCGCCTGGCTCGCCGACCCGTCCGTGGCCCCGCCCGGCGGCGAGAGCTTCGAGCAGGCGGCGATCCGGGTCGAGGAGGCCAGAGACAGGCTGCTGCTCGAACACGGCGGCAAGACCGTCCTGGTCGTCTCGCACGTGACGCCGATCAAGCTCTTCCTGCGCTTCGCGCTGCTGGCGCCCCCGGCCGCGCTCTACCGCATGCATCTCGACGTGGCGTCCCTGTCGTCGGTCGACTACTTCCCGGACGGCCCGGCGCTGGTCACCTCGCTCAACGACACCGCACACCTTCGCTGATCTGGCGCTGATCTCACGTGGTGTACGGCGGCGACCTCGGGGGCTCGGGCCACCGCCGTACGCCTTCCATCAGACGTGATGGGGCTTAGCGCTGGATCAAAGGCGAGTTGTGATCCGTTAAACTGGATGAACGGCGGACGAGTCGGCCGGGCGACCGCGTCGGGGCTTCTCGAAGCTCCGCCGAGGAAGGTCCGGGCTCCACAGGGCAAGGTGGTCGGTAACGCCGACCCGGGGTGACCCGCGGGACAGTGCCACAGAAAACAGACCGCCTCCCCGATCGGGGGAGGTAAGGGTGAAACGGTGGTGTAAGAGACCACCAGCGCCCACGGTGACGTGGGCGGCTCGGTAAACCCCACCTGGAGCAAGGTCAAGAAGGGGTCCTCCCCGGAGGGCTCCGCGCGCGGCGTTCGAGGGTGACCCGCCCGAGTCGCGCGGGTAGACCGCTTGAGGCCGCCGGCAACGGCGGTCCTAGATGGATGGTCGCCCCTTTGCGCAAGCAAAGGACAAAACCCGGCCTACAGGCCGACTCGTCCGCCCTGTTCTTCTCTGACCTGCGGTGAAGCCGTGATCGGGCAAGATCGACGCGGCCGGAGGGCACAATGGGGGCACATTCACGTGAGCTCGCCCGCCTCGGCGAAGGCGTGGTCCGTGGTCCAGGGCCGTACGAGCCCGCTCGGACGTCTCGGGGACCAGATGTCCGTAGAGATCCACGGTCGTGGTGATGGACTCGTGCCCGAGCCACCGGGACACCTCGGCGATGGGTTCGCGGCTCAGTCGTCGGACAGTGTCCTGGCGGGAACCGCGTCCCGGGAGCCGGCCTCCGAACTGGAGGCCCTCTTCGCCGCCTCTTCGCCGCGCTTGCCGTACCAGGCGCTCCATGCTCCGAGCAGGCCGATGGTCGCTACCAGGAGGATCGACGACAGCCCGGCCATGACATCGGTCGGCAGCCAGTAGACCAGGGGGAGGCGGACGGCCGACTCGACCAGAAGCGCGATTCCCCAGACGAGGGTCATCACCAGGTAGGTCCGGCGGAACATCGGCTCCGCCGCGTACAGGACGTCCCAGCGCCGCGCGGTGTCCGCGTCTTCGGCGCCGAAGCGCTTCGCCACGGCGAAGGCCGCGGGACGGCCTGCGACGCAGGAACCCAGGAAGATCAGGCCCGCGACCGCGGTGGTGACGGACTTGATGGCCAGGAGGAACTTCGCGTCTCCCGTCAGCAAGGAGAGGATCATTCCCACGCCGAAGACGACGCCCATGAAGGCGGCGAATCCATCGAAGCGACGCTGCCGGACGGCGACGTAGGCGACCCGCAGGAATCCGACGCTCGCCGCCGTCAGCATGGCGGCGTACTCGCTCACGCTCAGCGCGCGGCACACATAGTAGGTGCCGATCACCGGCACCACGTCCCACAGCACGACCGAAACGATCTGGTTGTTACCTGAACGGCTCATTTCTCACTCCTGAAGGTCTCGTCGAGCCAGTCACTGATGCGGGCCATGGCCAGTCGCTGGGCGCCTGAATGGCAATGGGCGTCGGCACCCTCCTCGGCGGTGAACTCGAGGAAGGTTCTCGGGCAGGTCAGGTGATCGTGGAGCGCCTCGGGCTGGCCTTGGAAGTCGAAGTCGCCGGGGGCCGAGCAGACCAGGGTGGGGCACCTGATCCGCTCGGCGATGCCGTCACGAAGGTGATAGCCGAGCATCTTGGCCGCGTACCCGCGCGATGACCGGGCGCCGGTGACCCATATGCCGGCGGCGCGGTCGGCCGTCGCCCGCCACTCCTTGTGCCAGCTGTCGTAGTCACTCTCGTCGATCCGCGGCGCGGTGGTGATCACTTCACCGATGTCCGCGCCGCCGTAGGCGATGTGGCCGAGCAAGCGCAGCGTCTCGTACCAGAACGTGACGTCCTTCTCAAAGATCAGCGCATCCACGCCCGTCCCCTTAATGCGAAGCTATTCGCTTCAAGTGGAAGTTATCGCGAACTATCGCCGTGGACAGCTGGTGATGGAACTCGCGGCGCGCATCCGCGACCCCCGCGTGCGCCCGGGCGACCTTCGACCGGGCCTTGGCCCGGTTACTCGACCCCTTCTCCTTACGCGACAGCGCCTTTTGCAGCTTCTTCAGTTTCTTCCCGGCCCGCCGCAGGAACCGGGGAGAGCTGATCTTCCGGCCGTCTGAGAGAACGGCGAAGTGCCCCAGCCCCAGGTCGATCCCGACCTCGGCGTCGACTACCGGGAGCGGCTGTGCGGTGACCTCGACCACGAACGACGCGTGATACCGGCCCGCCGCGTCCTTGATCACGGTCACGCTGGACGGGGCGGCGGGCAGGTCCCGCGACCAGCGCACCGGCACATCCCCGATCTTCGGCAGCCGCAACCGCCCCGCCTCGGTGACGCAGAAGCGGGCGTTGCGGGTGAACCGGATCGCCTGCCGATGGTCTTTGCGGGACCGGAACCGGGGAGCGCCCACCCTGGGCCCCTTCCGCTTGCCGCTGATCGAGGCGAAGAAGTTGCGAAACGCCGTCGTGCAGTCGGCCAGCGCCTGCTGCAGCACCACCACCGACACCTCACCCAACCACGCCCGGTCAGCACGCGTCTTGCCCGCCGTGATCACCCGCACCGAAAGCTCGGCATCGGTCACGAACGGCGACCCCTGCTCGTAAGCCTGGGTGCGGATCGCCAACGCGTCGTTGAACACCACCCGCGCGCACCCGAACGCCCGCGCCAGCGCGACACGCTGACCCGGCGTCGGATCGATGCGAAAGGAGTAACGAAGCCGCATAGGGGAAAGTGTGCCAGCCCATCCACGATTATTCGCATGAGTGTGCGAGAACAGCCGAGAAACCTGGACACCAGATCAGCGCCATCCGCATACCCCGGCGAGCACCCCGGCAACAAGCGAAACCACACCCCCGATCCGTGGTCCTTATCCCTCACGCCTAGCGGGATCGAGCAGCAACGCCCTGAAAGCCAGGGCACGCTCGCGCCCTAGCGGGCACTCCCGTGTCGGCCTTCACCCCCGGCGTGAACGCCGGAGCACTGGCCGACAATCCGGTAGCGGGTTCGCTGACCGTGAAAGCGCCCTTGGGGGGGTGGCCGCGGGTCCAGAGTGGTCGCATGAGAGTTCTGGTGATCGGCGGGTCGGTGTTCCTCGGCAGGGCCATCGTGGAAGAGGCCCTGCGGCAGGGGCACGACGTCACGACCTTCAACAGGGGCAGGTCCGGAGAGGATCTGCCCGGGGTGACGGCCGTCCGCGGCGACCGGGAGGTCACCGCGGACCTCGAAGCGCTCGCCGAGGGCGGCGAGTGGGACGCCGTCATCGACGTGTGCGGCTTCACCCCCCGGGTCGTCGCCGACTCCGCTCGCGTCCTGTCGGGGCACGCCGCGACCTACGCGTTCATCTCGTCCATCTCCGCCGTCTCCGGCTGGCCGGCCAAGCGCGTCGACGAGTCCGCTCCCCGGTGGGAGTGCTCGCCCGACGCCGGCCCTGATGACGGCGACTACGGGGTCCTGAAGGCCGGCTGCGAGCGCGCCGTGGAGCACTACTTCGACGGGAACGCCCTGATCATTCAGCCGGGGCTCATCCTCGGCCCCTGGGAGAACATCGGCCGCCTGCCCGCGTGGCTGCGGCGCGTCTCCCGCGGCGGCCGGGTCGTGGCCCCAGGTGACCCCGGCCTCCCCATGCAGCTCATCGACGCCCGTGACATCGCGATCTTCACCCTCGATCAGGCGGCCAAGGGGGTCAACGACCGTTTCATGACGACCGGGCCCGCCGGCAACACCACGTTCGGCCGGTGGCTGGCCGACTGCGCCGAGGTCACAGGCGTGAGCCCCGAGCTGGTCTGGATCGACGACCGGTTCCTGCTCGACCACGAGGTCGAGCCGTGGACCGAGCTTCCGCTCTGGATGCCAAAGGCCCCCGGTGAGGTGGGCGCCTGGGATGTCTCGACCGCGAAGGCCGAGGCGGCGGGGCTGCGGTGCCGCCCGGTCCACGAGACCGTTCGTGACACGTGGCACTGGCTGAAGGACCGCGACCAGGCCGAGTTGGAGCGCCGCTACCGCAGCTGGCCGCGGCACGGCCTGGCCCCCGACAAGGAGGCCCGCATCCTCAGCGAGTGGGACGCCCGTGGTCGCTGACTAGTGCGGAGGAACCCCCGGACGCGTAGTCATCTGGCCCTCTTCGAGGGGTTTTGGACCGTACGTGCGCTACGGGCGATCTACGGGTGTTAGCGTCTGCTCCGTGGCAGACCCCCAAGGGACCGCGGGTCCCGACGAGCGCGAGTCCAGGAGGACCACTGCGGGCCCTCCACCTGACATGACCATGTTGAAGACGCTGCGCCCGCAGGACTACAACGAGGTCGCCTACGTGGGGCACTTCTTCCGCAAGGGGCAGCCCGTGGTCCTGGACCTCACCGGCATGTCGGACGCGGACGCCAAGCCGCTCCTCGACTTCGCGGTGGGCCTGGTCTTCGGGCGCCGCGGCGACATGGAACGCATCGCGCCCAAGGTCTTCCTGCTGGTCCCCTCCGGCGTGGTCGTCAACGCCTGAGACGGGCTCCGCTCCGGGTACGGCGGTGCCGTACCCGGAGGCGTCCCGGATACGGCACCCGCGCGGTCACGCCGGAGGCCCGGCCAGGTTCACAGTGGCGGGGTGACGTCGACGAAGGCCGTGCAGTTGGCCGGCCACAGGACGTTCGGGGTGAGGCCGCACGACGTCTCGGCCACCTGGCCGGTCTTCGCCCGCACTGTGACGAGCAACTTGTTGGTGGCCGGGGCCACCACCAGAGTGATGCCCGTGACGGCGGTGCCCGGGACCTTGCTGGGCAGTTTCGCCGCGCTCAACGCCGCCGTCAGCACCGGGGCGGCCGTCAGCGTCACACCCGTGACGTTGCCGGGGTAGCCCGCCAGCGAGGACAGGTCGTGCCAGACGGGGTTCGGCGCGACCGACGTGGGGTCCCGGACCAGGGTCGCCCCGTTGAACCGGGTCTCGGCGACGTACTTCACGGGCCCGGTCGTCACGCCCGTCGGCGTGGCCAGCGCCGAGTCCACACCGTCGACCCGGCCCCGGGGCCCGGGAGGACCCTCGGGGCAGCCGTTGTCCTTGTCACGAGTCCGGTCGTCGTGGTCGCACCTCGCGGCGGTCCTCCACCAGAGGCCGGTCGCGGCATGGACGGCGCCGGCCACCGCCCGGTGCCCGGAGACGCTCTTCCCTTCCACGCTGACGCCGGCCGTTGCCGGGCTCGACAGCGCGACGAACCCGCCGGCGGCCGCGGTCGCGACCACCAGGGTCCACACGGTCCTACCTGTGGACGGACCATTTTCCCGAGGAGTCACTCGGTTCCCCCATATCACTTGAATTCCCCTTAGGCCCTGAGACGGTCGGGCGGAAGGTGTCGTGGTGACTGACGGCGCCGTACCCGGGACACCCCGGGCACGGCACGCGCTGTCACTCCGAAAGCCCTGGTCAGGCCTAGAGCGGTGGCGTGATGTCGACGAAGCCGCCGCAGACGCCGGGCCAGGTCGCGTTCACGGTGACGAGGCAGGTCGTCTGGGCGACCCGACCGGCCTGGGTCCGCACCGTGATCTGCAGGGTGTTGGTGGCCGGCACCGCCGTCAGGCTGACATCCGACGCGTTGCCGGGGTAGCCCGCCAGCGTCGAGAGGTCGTGCCAGAACGGGTTCGGCGCGATCGACGTGGGGTCCCGGACGAAGGCCGGGCCGTTGCCCTGGGCGAGGGCGACGTACTTGACGGGGGCGAGCGCACCGGTCGGGGTGGCCAGCGCCGAGTCGATGCCATCGCCGCGGCCCCTGGGTCCGGGAGGACCAGGAGGGCCGGGATGGCACTTCTTCGAGCACTTGCCCTTGCCGTCCTCGTCGTCGTCATCACCGATCGGCTTCGCCTGGCCGGCGCCGACGTGGCCGGTGTCGTACGACACCTGCTGCCCGGGGGCGTTCCCCGCTTCCGTTCCGGCCTGGGCCATCGCCGGGCACGACAGTGCGACGAAGCCGCCGGTGATCGCCGTCGCGACCGCCAGAGTCCACGCGGGCCTATCTATGAAAGAGCCTTTTTCCCGAGGAATCACTCGGTTCCCCCATATCGCTTGAATTCCGATGAATCGGACCTTCTTCATGCCGCCATGGCGGCACTGCGACCAGGGGAATACCCATTCAGCGAACCCGCGAAGCAGCACTGAAGTAGCGATAGAGAAAACAGGCGTCACAATAAATAAAAGAATCCACAGACCTTGGAACCCGGCACCATTCCGGCAGACCATTTGGGCGGAAGAATCCGTCATCAAATGCCTTCGGCGACTTTCCTGTTACAAGTAGCGATCAACCGCTCCGATAACTCATCGGGCTCGACGGGTCACTATAAATTCGGATAAATCTATCGACCAACCGAGAACCCGGCATGCAGCCGCCCTGCCGACAGATATCCCGATATGCCAGATCGCCACGCACCCCGAAGCCCTCACGGGGCAGCCTGGCGCCCTGCCTTCGTGGAACTCCATGCCCATACGTCACTCGCACGCAACGCCGGATCTCATCACGGCCTCACATCCATTTCGACGACACGACAAAGGTGCCCACGATCCGAAGAACACCGATCATGCCGATTCACCCGTATGAGTGCTTCCGAGTGGACGAACCGGATGCGACGTTCGATGAACCCACCTTGCGAAATCCCTGCCGGCTGAACGGAACACCTCACACACCGTTCTCCACGCGGAGGACACCATGGAAAGAATGGCGGGAAATCCAGCCGCGCCGCGGGTGCCGCGGATAATGCCGCCACCAGTCCATATCAATGTGGTAAACGACACCACGCGCCCCGGGGCACTACGGGCCGTGGAGGCAGAACTCGTTGCCCTCGGGGTCGGTCAGGACGACCCAGTGTTCCTCGGTGGTCACCACTCGCGCGCCCAGTGCGACCAGTCGCCTCAGCTCCGCGTCGAGATCGTCGCACGCCAGGTCGAGATGGATCCGGTTCTTGACCGTCTTGGGTTCTGGGACCAACTGGAAGAAGAACCGCGGCCTGACGCCCGGCTGAGCCTCGACCAGCACCGTCGGGTCGTCTTCCGGGTCATCGATCCCTTCGCCCCGTAGCCGTTCCAGCTCGGCCTCGTCGTACGGAGCCACCTCGTATCCGTCCAGGACGGCCGCCCAGAACCGCGCGGCCGATGCGGGGTGCCGGCAGTCGACCACGACATCCTTGATCCACGCCATACCGCCATGATCCTTCGAAGAACCCAGATTCGCGACCCCTTCTGCTTGGGGGTTCAGCGCCGGCTCAGCAGTCGGCGTGCGCCGTACAGGATGACGCCGGCCACCAGGACCGCGCTGCCCGCCAGCACCGAGACGGACGGGAGGCTGAACGCCAGCGCGGCGCAGCCGAGCAGTCCTAGCAGGGGGACGCCCCGGGGCGGGCGTCCTTCGCCGGGCGGCAAGGTCCAGGCGCAGGCATTGGCGATGGCGTAGTACACCAGGACGCCGAAGGAGGAGAACCCGATCGCGCCGCGCAGGTCGCTGGTCAGCACCAGGACGGTGACGACGGAGCCGACGGCGAGCTCCGCCCGGTGCGGCACCTTGAAGCGCGGGTGCACCGCGGCCAAGGCGGGCGGCAGGTAGCGGTCCCTGGCCATGGCCAACGTCGTGCGGGACACTCCGAGGATCAACGCGAGCAGCGACCCGAGGGCGGCGATCGCGGCGCCGGCGCGGACGGCGGGGGCCAGGGCGGGCAGCCCCGCCGCGGTGACCGCCTCGGCCAGCGGGGCGGTCGTGTGGGCCAGCCGCTGAGGGCCCAGGACTGCCAGGACGGTGACCGCCACGGCCGCGTAGACCAGCAGGGTGACGCCGAGCGCGATGGGGATGGCGCGGCGGATGGTGCGGGCGGGATCGCGCACTTCCTCGCCGAGGGTCGCGATGCGGGCGTAGCCGGCGAAGGCGAAGAACAGCAGGCCCGCCGCTTGCAGCACGCCTGGCACGCCGGCTTCGGAGGGGATGGTGAGGCGGGCCGGCTGGGCGTGGCCGCTGGTCAGGAGGGCCACCACCACGGTGGCCAGCACGACCAGGACCGCCGCGACGATCGCGCGGGTCAGCCACGCGGCCTTGTGCACTCCGGTGTAGTTCAGCGCCGTCAAGGCCACCACCGCGGCCACGGCGATCTCTCGATGGTGCCCCGGCCACACGTACGCGCCCACGGTGAGCGCCATCGCCGCGCACGAGGCGATCTTCCCGACCACGAAGCTCCACCCGGCCAGATACCCCCACAGCGGCCCGAGGCGCTCACGCCCGTACACGTAGGTGCCGCCGGAGGCGGGGTAGCGCGCCGCCAGCCGCGCCGAGGAGGTGGCGTTGCAGTACGCCACCACCGCCGCGACCGCCAGTCCGATCAGCATTCCGGAGCCGGCGGCGGCCGCGGCCGGGGCCGGCGCGGAGAACACCCCGGCACCGATCATCGATCCCAGGCCGATGACCACGGCGTCGGTCAAGCCGAGGTGACGTTCGAGCACCGGCCGCCCAGGCCCGGCCCCTGTCGCCACGGCGAGCCCTCCCTCCACACGAACGGACCTCGATACCGGCTCACGATACGGGTAGGCCCTGCTGTCGCTGATGGTGTGGCTGAAGTCCTGTCAACGACTGGGCGGCTCCCGAGACCGGAGGAGATCCTCGCTGACCGGATCGTCGTGCCTCAGGCCTGGCGGACGCGCGTCGCGGTGAGGTGAATCGTCACTGCCGGCGGATCGTATCCAGCGGTGGCCAATGACCTGCAAAAACACCAGATACCTCCTTGTATGTGCATCATCCGGTTACCTACCGTGAGGGTATGTGCGCTCCGTTCTCTCGCCGCTCGTTCCTTGAGGGGGCGCTGGCCGCTGGACTGGTCGGCCAGTCGCTCGGGAAGACGGCCGAAGAGAGCTCCCCGATCGCCGGTGATGTCGTGCCCTTTCACGGCGAACACCAGTCCGGCATCACCGAGCCGCCGCTCGTGCCGCAACAGCAGGGGATCTTCGCCGCCTACGACGTGACCGCCGAGAACCGCGGTGAGCTCACCCGTCTGTTCCGTACCCTCACCGAGCGGGCCCGTTTCCTCACCAGTGGCGGCCCCGCGCACCCCGACCCTCATTCATCGGGCTCCGGGCTCCTGGGCAGCACCCTGGTGCCGGACGGGCTGACCATGACCGTCGGTGTCGGAGCCTCTCTGTTCGACGGCCGCTTCGGGTTGGCCGGCCGCAAACCCATCGAGTTGGTCCCCATGACCGCGTTCGCCCACGATGACCTGGATCCCGCCGAATGCCACGGAGACCTCCTGTTGCAGTTGTGCGCCAACCACGCCGACGCGTTGGTGAACGCGTTGATCGACATTCACACTCGCACCAGTGGGCTGATGCGGCAGCGCTGGCGCGTCGACGGGTTCCGCAGCCCGCAACGCCCGAGCGGAACTCCCCGTGACCTGCTCGGATTCCACGACGACGTCGCCAACCACTTCCTGACCGACGTCAAGGGCCGGATCGACACGTTCGTCTGGGCGCATCAGCCCTCCCCCGAACCGGCCTGGACCACCGGCGGCACCTACCAGGTGATCCGCATCGTGCGGTTCCATCTGGACGAATGGAATCGGGTACCGGTCGCCCGGCAGGAAAAGATCATCGGTCGGCACAAGGTCACCGGCATTCCGCTGAACGGCGGCGCCGACCTCGACTCCCCTGTGGTCTACGACCCCAAGGGCGAGGTCATGCCGTTCAACTGCCACGTCCGCCTCGCCAACCCGCAGACGGTCGACTCCCGTTTCAGCGCGCCCAACCCGTACGTGCCGGAGAAGGTGCCTCCTGTCCACATCTGGCGCCGCAGCTACCAGTACATGCGCGCCCCAGACGTCAACGGGAGCATGGACGCGGGGCACGCCTTCTGCTGCTTCCAGCGCAAGCTCAGCACCTATATCGACATGCAGCAGCGGCTGGAAAGGGAAATGCTCGTCCCGTACGTCACCCCGACCGGCGGCGGCTACTTCTTCGCCCTGCCGGGTGTGACCAATGCCCAGGACTACTACGCCCGCGCCCTGCTGACCTGAACGCGCCACGCGCCTCGGCGCGAGGAGGAGGCCGCGCGCTTCAGCGCGAGGAAGAGGCCGCGCGCCTCAGCGCGAGGAAGAGGCCGCGCGGCGGGAGTTCGAGCGGGAGAAGGCCAGGCTTCATGCCGACCATTTCGACCTGCTGATCGTCCTGGTTTGCGCGTCTGGCGGACGACGACTTGATGGGGTGACCGGGAGCCCCCGTCATCAGCCCTTGCTATTCGTCAGGCAACAGGTAGCGCCAGGAGAGCACGAAGAGTGCTCCCGAACTGGTCTTGAAGAGTGACCGGCCGTGCTCCTGCCCGGCAGGCACCGCCTTGACGATCGCACTCACCGCCGCCCCCTCGATGTCCTGCTGCCAAACCGGGTCCACCGTGCCCGAAGGCTCCGGGACCCCTGCGGGCCACGGCGCCGGCTTGCCCTCCGCCGAGGCCGCCCCTTCGGCGACCATGCGGACGCGGGTGGCGACGTAGTCGGTACCCGCGGCGGCGGCCCGGGTCGCCAAGCCGTCCATCAGCTTCTTCGCCTCCGAGAGCTCCTTCGGGTAGAAGTCCGCGACCTGGTCCAGAGCCGGGGCCCGGACCTCCAGCATTCTTCCGTCCTTCCCCCGTACCCCGAGGACGGTGGTCGGCACGTCCGCCACCATCGGCGCGCCCGGCTTTGGCTCCGCGGTCGGCGGTTGCCCGGTCAGGTACGTCTCCATCGACGCGACCGTCTCGCCCGTCTCGGCATCGGTGAGCTTCAGCTGCTTGCTCGCGTCAACGATCACCAGGCCGTCGCTGTACAGCACCACCCTCGGCGGACGCAGCACGTTCATGGCCGCGGTCACGAACCCGCCTTCGGCACCCCACAATGCGACCGGCTTCGCCGGCCCGTCGTCTGCCAAGCTCGCCGACATATCCGATTCCGCTCCTCCGCAGGCCGCAGTCAGGGACAACAGTGCCACGAGCAGGGTCATTCGCAATCTCATGCCCCACAAACGTACGTTTCCGTCAGATGGTTCAGCCGGTGTCGTTCGCGGTCAGGCGGATCCACCGGCAAGGGCAATCGCCGACTCGGCGAGATCGCGGCCGCCTACGGCGTTCATTTCTTCTCGCTGAGGGCGAGCAGCCTGTCCACCAGTGTCCGGGCGTGGTGCGCGTTGGTCGGCCGTTCGAAGAACATCGCGTGGAAGTACAGCGGTGCGAGGATGACCTCCAGCAGCTCAAGCAACGTGGGGGGGTTCTCCCCGCGATCCCTGGCGCGGTCGAGCATCTTCTGGAGCTGCGTGCCTCGCTCCAGAAGGTAGACATGCTTGGAAGGCTCTCCCTCCGGGCGCGCGCCCACCAGGGCGGCACGGAGGAAGACGCGACCGAGGGGGCCGGCCACGTCCTCGGCCACCTGGACCGCGTAGGCCTCCAGGTCCCCACGGAGCGTCCCGGTGTCGGGAACCGGGGACGAGCGCGTGAGCTGCTCGGTCACCACGTCATCGACCAACGCGCCCAACGTGCCCCAGCGCCGGTAGATCGTGGCCTGGTGGACTCCGGATCGCTCCGCCACCTGCGCGATGCTCAGATCGTCCCAGTCCGCCTCGTGGAGCAGGTCGAAAACGGCCTCGCATACGGCCGTGCGGACGCGGGCGTTACGCCCCCCGGGCCGGCGTACGGGTTCCTGTGCTGCCATGGCCGACATCTTAACGCGAATAGTCTTGCTTTAAGCGCGTCGCCGCGCTAACCAAGCGATCTATGTGGAGGACTTGGCGGTGCGGGGGCTGGCGCGGACCAGGCTGGCCATGAGCGTGCATGATGCCGGGTGGTCGGCGTTCGTGGCCATGCTGGAGTACAAGGCGAAGCTGTACGGTCGGGTGTTCGTGCGGATCGACCGCTGGTTCCCCTCCTCGAAACTGTGTTCGGCGTGCGGGGTGATCGCCACCTCGATGCCGCTCGGGGTGCGGGAATGGTCCTGTGCCTGTGGTGCGGTGCATGACCGGGACGTCAACGCCGCTGTGAACATCCTCGCCGCCGGACGGGCGGAGAGGCTAAACGCCTCCCACATCCGTGGGCGGGACGGCGCAAGCCGTCCCGGTGGAGGCCGGGTAAGACCACCGTTCACGGTGGCACCAGCCGACGAAGCAGGAAGCCACCGAGGTGCCGCATGAACCCATGCGGCACGGGCGAGAATCTCCGGCATTCATGCCGGGGAGCGCGTCAAGAGCGGACTCCGGCCACCGGGGTGAAGCCTTCACTGTCGAGCACGTGTACGCGCGCCGCCCCGATGTCGAAGTAGAGGCCGACCAGCTGCAGCTGCCCCGACGCCTCCAACCGGGCCACCGAGGGGTACGTGCGGAGGTTGTCGAGCTGCTGAGCCACATTGACCCTGCACAGCCTGTCGAGCGGCCCCTCGTCCTCGCCGGTGCTGTCGGACAGGACGTAACGCGCGAGCGTGTGGTCGCCATGGCGCAGCCAGCGTCCCAGCCCCGGCAGGCCACCGGTCTGCTCCCCGGCGCTGAGCACGGCCGCCATCGCCCCGCATCGCGAGTGCCCGCAGACCGTGATGGTCCGGACATCCAGCGCGGTGGTGGCGTACTCGAGGGCCGCGACGAGGGAGTCGTCCGAGGGAGAGGCGCCGTACCTCGGCACGAGGTTGCCGACGTTGCGCACCGTGAACAGGTCGCCGGGGCCGCTCGCGGTGATCAGGTTGGGCACCACGCGGGAGTCCGCACAGGTGATGAACAGGTGCGAGGGCTCCTGACTGCGTGCCATGCGGTTGAGGAACGGCCGCACCAGAGGCGCCGTGCTCCGCTGGAAGTCCAGGGCGCCGGCGAGCAGGTCGGGCACGGCGTCCGAGCGCCTGGCGGGCTCGTCCCGCCCTGCCCGCGAGGGCACCCACACGCCGCCGTGGCGTACCGGGATGCTGGACAGCGGCCCGCCGCGCCGGTAGGCCCGGGGGAGCCACCAGCGCTCGGGGGCACGGGGCGGCGTCTTGGCCGTGGAGGCGCGGGTGCCGCCCGCCGCCGAGGTGTACCACTCGTCGTGGATCTCGTCGATGGTGATGGTGCCGCCCGTGCGCTCGTGCTCCAGGCGCCAGCCGTGCAACGCCTCGAAGGCGGCGTTGTCCATGAAGTCCACGTTGAGGTCGAGGTCGACCGCGGCGCCCGCCGGGATCGCCCGGAGGTTGTCGGTGAGGCGTGGCACGCCCACGAAGGTGAGCGAGCCGGTCACCACGACGTGCCAGCGGTCGTCCGGCTCCAGGCGCACCTGGACCGACACCCTGGTCAGGCGGCGCAGCGCCGACAGCGCGGCGAGGCCGAGGCCGATCAGCACCCCCTCGGCGAGGCCGATGACGACGACGGCGCCCATGGTCAGGATGTAGACCGGCAGCTCGCCCTGCCCGTGCAGGCCGCGCACCGTGCCGAGGTTCACCATGCGGATGCCGATGAAGACGAGGAGGGCCGCGAGGGCCTCCATCGGGATCAGCGTGACCATCCAGCCGAAGCAGACGGCGAACAGCAGCACCCACACGCCGTGCAGGATGGTCGACCACCGGCTGCGCGCCCCGGCCTTGACGTTGGTCGTCGTACGGACGACCACCCCGGCGACCGGCAGGCCGCCGAGGGCCCCGGACACCAGGTTGGCCATGCCCTGCCCCGTCAGCTCGCGGTCGAGGTCGGCGCGCGGGCCGTCGTGCAGCCGGTCGGCCGCCACCGAGCACAGCAGGGACTCGACGCCGGCAAGCAGCGCGACCAGCAGCACGGCCCCGGCGATGCCGTGCCAGTCGCCGACCGGCATGGCCGGCGCCGCCCACTCGCTGAAGCCCTTGGACAGGTCGGCCCGCGCGATGTCCCAGCCGAACACCCCGGCCGTCGCCGCGGCGATGGTCAGCGCCGCGAGCGGAGCCGGCAACACGTTGACCCGGGGCAGGCGGGGCCACAGCAGCAGCACCGTGATGGTGAGCACGCCGACCGCCACGGCGTGGTTGTGGTTGTGCACGATCTGGTTCGGCAGCTCGATGAGGTTCTCCACGGCCGACCTCTGCGGCTGCCCGCCGAGCACCACGTGGAGCTGCGACAGGGCGATGACCACGCCGACGCCCGCGAGCATGCCGTGGACCACCGCCGGAGAGACGGCGAGCGCCGTCCTGGCCACCTTGAACGCGCCCAGCACGAGCTGCAGCACCCCGGCGGCCAGAGTGATCATGCAGGTGGCCCGCCAGCCGTACGTCCGCACGAGCTCGCCCACGACGAGCGCGAGCCCGGCCGCGGGCCCGCTGACCTGGACGGCCGACCCGCCGAGCGGCCCGGCCACCAGGCCGCCGACCACGGCGGCTATCAGGCCGGCGATGAGCGGCGCCCCGCTGGTCACCGCTATGCCGAGGGAGAGGGGTACGGCGACCAGGAAGACCACCAGCGAGGCCGGAAGGTCGTGCCTGAGCACCGAGGTAATACGCTCGGTCCTGGAACGGCTACTTTGCGTGTCCCCAGTCATGAGCCGACCATACGACGCGACGGCCGGTCGGTTAAGCCTTTGGCCGCCGCGTTTTATATATGACGGGACAACACTGATCGATCAGCGGTAGTAGTCGGGATAGTCCGTCTCGGCCGGTCGGCGGTGGCCGCCGCGTCCGGGCGACGCCTGCGACGACTGGGTGGTCTGCGATGACTGGGTGTTCTGCGTCGGCTGGTCGGCCGCGAGGCCGCCGTTCGCGCCGCTTCCGTAGAGCTCGCCGTACGAGGGCCAGCTTCCCCCGGTGTTCTGCGTCGGCTGAGGCCAGGCGGGCGTCGCCGCGCCCGGCGCCGCGTAGCCGCCGTACCCCTGACCAGGCCCGGCCGGGGAGTCGCCGCCCGTGGGCGGCAGGTCGCGCCCGGTGGGCGTCTCGTACGCCGGGACCGCGCGGGACGGCCCCGCCTGCAGGCCGGTCGCGGGGGTCGGCCCGTTCACCGAGTCGGAGTCGTCGATCGTGGCCCAGCCCGGGCGCACCTCGTAGGAAGGCGCCGGTGAGGCGGGAGGAGCGGACGGGGCGGCGGCGTAGCCCTCGCGGGAGGAGTACCCGTCGTAGGTGGGCAGCTGGTAGTCGGCCGCCGTCCACGTCTCCTGAGACGAGCCGGAGGCCGGGGTCGGCTCGTCGAGGATGTCGTAGGAGCCGGTCGCGGGGTAGGCGGGCTGCGCCGGCCAGGAGCCCCCGGCCGGGAAGTCGCCGGTCGCCCCGGGACCCGCGGGGGCGGGGCCGAGGGGGTCGTACGACGCCGCGGCCGGGAAGGACCCGGAGCCGCGGGAGACGCCCGCCGCGCGGGGGGTCTCGTACGAGCCGGTCGAGGAGAGGCCGGCTTCGAAGGGGCCCGTCGCGCTGTGAGGAGCGTCGAGGGGACCGGCCGGACGGGAGCCGCCGGAGCGAGGGCCCTTGGACGCCGAGCCACCGGACGCGGGGCCGCCGGAGAGCGCGCCGCTGGAAAGGGCGCCGCTGGACAGCGGATCGCCCGCGAGCGAGCCGGTCGGATGCGGGGCGGCGGCGAGCGGGCC
>NZ_JBEZFH010000146.1:0-19410 GCF_040649355.1 Sphaerisporangium sp. NPDC049002
ACGCTGCGGCACCTCGACTGGTTCGAGGTCACCGAGGTCCGGGGCCACATCCAGGACGGCGCAGCGGGCGCCGGCCACGGGGCGCGGGCCCCGACAGCAGGCGGTCGACGGTGCGCCAGGTGGCGTCGAACGCGTGGGCGATCGTGCGACCGGCCTCCGCCAGGCGGCGCATCAGGGCCTCGGCGTCCAGCAGGCCGAGCGCCGCCGCGACGGCGTCCTGCTCCTGGAGCACGAGACGGTCGGCGCCGCGGGCCGTGACCAGGTGGAGCCCGTGACGGACGTCCAGCAGGAACTCGTACGCCTCGCGCACACGGGGTCCGGGCGCGGAGGCGACCCAGGCCGCGGCGACGGCCTGCATGGCCTGCACGTCGCGGATACCGCCCCGGGAGTCCTTGAGATCGGGCTCCAGCAGGAAGGCCAGCTCTCCGGACGACTCGGCGCGCTTGTCCGCCGCCTCGCGCAGTTCGGCGAGCCTGCGGCGGGAGTCGGCGCGCCACTCGGCGAGGACGGCCTCACGGGCCGCCCTGGTCAGCTCGGGGTCCCCGGTGACGTGGCGGGCCTGGATCAGCCCGAGCACCGCCTTGAGGTCCTCACGTGCGACCTTGGTGACCTCGTCGACCGTGCGGACCGAGTGGTCGAGCCCGAGGCCGGAGTCCCAGATGGGGTACCAGATGCGGTCGGCGATGCGGGCGACATCGTCCTGACCGTTGTGCAGGAGGACCAGATCGAGGTCGCTTCCCGGGGCGAGCTCTCCTCGCCCGAGGCTGCCGACCGCGACCAGGGCGACACCGGTGCCCGCGAAGGCGGCACCGGTGCCCGCGGCAGGGGCGCCGGGCCCCGTGAGGGAAACACCGGCGCCGCGTTCCTCTCCGGACACGAACCCACTCTTCGCCCCCCCGGGCAGGTTCCGGCCATCCCGTCCGTACGGCTGTGGACACGCCGTGCGGAACAGGTCGGCCAGCCAGCGGTCGATGTCCGCGGCCCGCTCCTTGCGGGCCGCGGCATATGAGCGAGCGTCGCCTCTCATCATCCGGTTAGAGGGCCTCCGGTCCGCGTTCTCCCGTGCGGACCCTGATCACGGTCTCCACGGGGACCGACCAGACCTTGCCGTCACCGATCTTGCCGGTCTGGGCGGCCTTGACGATGACGTCGATGACATCCTCGGCGTCCTCCTCCTCGGCGAGCACCTCCACGCGGACCTTGGGCACCAGGTCGACCTGGTACTCGGCCCCGCGGTAGACCTCGGTGTGACCGCGCTGGCGGCCGTAGCCGCTGGTCTCGCTGACCGTCATGCCCTTGACGCCGAACTGCTCCAGCGCGGCCTTGACGTCGTCGAGCTTGAAGGGCTTGATCACCGCTGTGATGAGCCTCATGCGTCTACCTTCTTCGACACTGATTGGACAGGACCGTTCACCGCGGCGACGCCCGACGCGTGAACGGAGCCGAGGTCGTAGCCGGTCTCGGCGTGGGTGGTGATGTCGATGCCGGTGACCTCGTCCTCTTCAGTGACCCTGAAGCCCATCGTCTTGTCAATGATCTTGCCGATGATCCAGGCGAGGATGAACGAGTAGAGCCCGACGACGACCGGCCCGAGGACCTGGAGCCCTAGCTGCTTCAGGCTTCCGCCGTAGAACAGGCCCTTGCCCTGCTGCTCCAGGAACGGGTAGGCGGCGAAGAAGCCGAGCGAGATGGCACCGAGCGCTCCGCCGACCAGGTGGACGCCGACCACGTCGAGCGAGTCGTCGAATCCGGCCTTGTACTTCAGGCCGACCGCGTAGGCGCAGACGGCTCCGGCGATGGCGCCGATGACGATCGCGGCCCAGGGGTCGACGAAGCCACAGGCCGGGGTGATGGCGACCAGACCGGCCACCGCGCCGGAGGCGACGCCGAGCGTGGTGGAGTGCCCGTCGCGGAGCTTCTCGACCAGGATCCAGGCGCCGGCGGCGACCGCGGTCGCGATCTGGGTGTTCATGAAGGCGAGGCCGGTGGTGCCGTCGACCGCGAGCTCGGAGCCGGCGTTGAACCCGAACCAGCCGAACCACAGCAGGCCCACGCCCAGCAGGACCAGGGTGAGGTTGTGCGGGCGCATGGGATCCTTGCGCCAGCCGCTGCGCTTGCCGAGCACCAGCGCGAGCGCGAGACCCGCCGCACCGGCGTTGACGTGTACGACGGTGCCGCCGGCGAAGTCCTCGATGCCCAGCGAGTTCAACCATCCGCCGGTCTGCCAGACCCAGTGCGCCACTGGGAAGTACACGATCGTGGCCCAGACGACGCTGAAGACGACCCATGCGCCGAACTTGGCACGGTCGGCGATCGCGCCACTGATGAGCGCCACGGTGATGACGGCGAACGTCAACTGGAACGCCGAGAACACCAGGCTTGGCATGCCTGTGCCGTCGTCCTTGGTGGCCGTGTCGACCAGGCTCTGCAGGCCGACGGCGTCGAGCCCGCCGACCACCTTGTCCAGGACACTGTTGCCGTTGTTAGTGAATGCCAGTGAGTGACCGTAGATCACCCACGCGATAGTGACGGTGATGATGCTGACGAACGACATCATCATCATGTTCAGGACACTTTTGGCCCTGGTCATGCCCCCATAGAAGAACGCGAGACCTGGAGTCATGAGCAGCACCAGTGCGGTGGCCGCGAGCATCCAGGCTGTAGTGCCGCTATCGATCTTCATTCGATGCGACCCTCCTTACAAATGGCGTGTGGCCGATTTCTCCCGCAGTGGGCGCTCCAGGGCTTCATTGACCGGCTGCGCACTGACGTTGGGCGAAAGCGTGTTCTTCTGCCGTTTCAGGTCTTGACCTGGTGTGTTTCACGTACGTGAAACACACGGGCACGATGTTTCGGCCACGTTTCGGAGGGCTCGCCAACTGATACCAGCGGGTCCTTAATTCCACGCCGGGGTGACGGAAGAGCGGTCACGTGACGCCTGAGCAGCGTCACGACCTGCGGTCATGCTCCGGGAGACCCCACGCGCATGACCGCCGAAAAGGGTGAAAAAATCCGAAAAGGTGCACGGAACCACCAAGCGCCGCAGGCGCTCACGCCGCGGTGTGAGCCAGCTTCCGCAAGCGGGCGAGGGCGTCGCGCTCCAGACGGCGCGCGCGGTCGCGGCCGATGCCGTACCGCTCGCCGACCTCGGTGAGCGTGTGCTCGCGCCCGTCGACCAGCCCGTAACGCCAGCGCAACATCTCGCGGGTCTGACCTTCCAGGCCCAGCAGCCAGTCTTCGAGCCGCTCGCGTTCGAGGGTGTCCATGGCCTGCTGCTCGGGGTTGGCCCAGGTGTCGTCGGCGATCATGTCACCGAGCTCGGTCTCGTCCTCGTCGCCCACACCGAGCTGCAGCGACACCGGGTCGGAGGCCCAGCGGCGCAGCTCGCGAACCCGCTCGATCGGCAGCTCAAGGACGGCGGCGAGATCGGCGTCGGTCGGCTCGGCGTCCAGCTCGGCCATCATGTCGCGGCGGACCCGCATCAGACGGGTCATCTGCTCCCCCGCGTGGGTCGGCAGGCGTACGGGCCTGGCCTGCTCGTGGATCGCGCGGCCCACGGACTGGCGGATCCACCACGTGGCGTACGTCGAGAACTTGTAGCCCCGCCGGTAGTCGAACTTCTCTACGGCCCTGACAAGGCCCAGGTTCCCCTCCTGGACCAGGTCGATCAGCGGCATCCCCCTGCCGGAGTACTTCCTGGCCACCGCGACGACGAGCCGCAGGTTGGCCTGGATGAACTCGTCCTTCGCGCGCTGGCCGGACACCGCCAGCCTTTCGAGCTCCTCGTCGGTGGCGTCAGCCGTCTTCGGCTCCGGCTCCCCGCTGTCCAGGAGCTGCTCGGCGAAAAGCCCCGCCTCGATGCGCTTGGCGAGCTCCACCTCCTGGTCAGCGCTGAGCAGGGGCACTCTTCCGATCTCGGCCAGATAGGTGCCGAGCAGATCTCTGTCGGCCACCTGCTGGTCCTGCGTCCGATTCCCCGTCGGCCTTGCCATTCCTATGGCACCTCGTCTCGCCGCGCCCGCCCTGACGTGCGGGTGGAGTCGGCCCCGCAGGCCCTGAATGCCGGCGCGGCGTCCTCTCCCCCTCTTGCCCGAATCAACGTTCGGTCCAAGGCAAAGATTCCCAAAAGAGATACGACCGGAGAATGGTTTCAGCCATCCTCCTCAAGTAGGAGTTCGCACGCGGAAGACTCAGGGACGCATCGAGAAATGGCAGATGAACGCCCGGAAAAAGGCTCAGGGTGATCGAATGGCGGAGATCGCGCCGACGAGCATCGCGCCGACGTCCCCGAGCACGTGACCGCCCTCCACGACCACCCGCCGCCCGCCGGAGACGACCGAATGGACGTCGGAGGCCGTGGCTCCGAACACGACCGTCTCTCCCGCGGACTCGCTGCCCGCCCCGGCCGTGCGCACCGAGTCCAGGCGCACGGACACGAGGTCGGCCCAGGCTCCCGGGACGATGAAACCGGCGTCGGGGTGACCGAGCGAGGTCTGCCCGGCCATCGTGGCCGCGCACAGCAGGTCGGCGGCCGTCCAGTGGCCCCGTTCCCCGGTGATGAGGCGCTCGCCGAGCTCTACCGCCCTCGCCTCCTCCAGCAGGTCGATCATGGCGTTGCTGTCGCTGCCGAGCGTGACCGGCGACCCGGCGTCGTACAGCCGGCGAGCCGGGCCGACGCCGTCGGCGAGGTCCCGCTCGGTGGTGGGGCACACGCAGACGTGGGTCGAGGACCCGCTGAGCAGGGCCACGTCCACGTCGGACACGTGGGTCGCGTGGACGGCGGTCGCGCGCGGGCCGAGGACGCCGTGCTCGTACAGCACCTGCACCGGGGTCGCGCTGTAGGTCTGGACGCAGTGCTCGTTCTCGGTGCGCCGCTCTGAGACCTGCGCGTGCACCGGCGCGGCCCTGCGGTGCCCGAACTCGGCCACCACGGGCATCTGCTCGGGCGGGCAGGCGCGCACGGAGTGGACGGCCCCGCCGACCACGACGTCCTCGGTGCGGACGTACTCGTTCGCCAGGTCGTCCACGCGCTCGGCCCACTGGTGCGCGTCGCCGTCGCCGAAGCGGAGCTGCGTGCCGTTCAGGGGGGCGCCGATGTTCTCGGTGAGGTAGCAGGCGTCCAGCAGGGTGATGCGCAGGCCCGCGTCCCTGGCAGCCTCGATCAGCGCGTGCCCCATCGCGTTGGGATCCTCGTACGGCCGGCCGCGCGCGCCATGGTGCAGATAGTGGAACTCCCCGACGGCGGTGATCCCGGCGAGCGCCATCTCGGCGTAGGTCGCCCTGGCGAGGGCGAGGTAGGTGTCGGGGTCGAGGCTCGCGGCCACGCCGTACATGCGGTCGCGCCAACTGCGGAAGGTCTCGGAACCGGCGTGGGCCTGCCCGCGCAGGGCCCGGTGGAACGCGTGGGAGTGGGCGTTGGCCATTCCCGGCAGGGTGAGGCCCGCCAGCCGCACCGCTTCGTGCGGTGCGGCGACCCCGCGCTCGACCTCGGCGATCCGGTTGCCCTCGATCCGGACGAGCACGCCCTCGACCGCCTCACCGGGATGCAACCAGGCCAGCTCGCACCAGTAGGTCAGGTCGGACACTCCCCCAATCTCTCAGGGAGAAAGTCAACGTTCGTCCTGATATGAGGATCAATTCGTCCAGGTCGTGGGGTGAATGTGCTTTCAGTTCACCGGCCCCGCCGCGGGACGGATCATGATCTCGGTGATGTGGGCGTCGGCGGTCGCGGTCACGGCCGAGACGACGGCGCGGGCCACGGACTCCGGGGCCAGATACTTCCCGGGGTCGTAGTCGCCGCCCTCCTGCCTGCGCACCTCTCGCTGCATGTCGGTGGCGACCCGCCCGGGGTAGACGGTGGTGACGCGCAGGCCGTGGGGCTCCTCCTCCAGCCGGAGGGCGTCGGCGAGTGCCCGGAGCGCGAACTTGGCGGCGGCGTAGGCGGCCCAGCCCGGGTTGGCACGCTGCCCGGAGCCTGAGTTGATCATCACCACGTGGCCTCTGGAAGCGCGGAGCGCGGGGAGGAGCAGCCTCGTGAGGCCCGCGACCGCGGTCACGTTCACCTCGAACGACTCCCGCCAAGCCTTGACGGGCAGGTCGGCGATCACGCCGAGCCTGGCCACGCCCGCGCTGTGGACGAGCACGTCGAGCCGGTCGATGCCGGCGACCGCCTCGGCCACCGCGCGCTCGTCGGTCAGCTCGACCGGCCACGGGCGCGCCCCGAGCTCGTCGCAGATCTCCAGGAGCGCCGTGCTCTCACGCCCGCCCACCAGCAGGTCGTGCGTCGGCGCGAGGCCACGGGCGATGGCCGCCCCAACCCCGCGGGAACCTCCGGTGATCAGCGCGATCGGTCGTCCGCTCATGCGCTTCAGCCTAGGGGCTGCGCCGCTGTGAGATCTTCCTCCACACGCGGCCTTCCCCCGGCGTCGCCCTCAGGGGCGCAGGAACACGCCCGTCTGGTCGGTCATACGCTCGTGCTCCTCCAGCCGGGCACGGGTACGCAGCGGCGCGGCCTCGGCCATCGCCTCCAGCAGCAGCATGGCCAGGGCCAGCGGCGCGGCGTGCGAGTCGCAGACCGCCCTGGCCCCCACCGGCGCCGGCAGCACCTCGTCGGCAGGAAAGGGCACGTCGGCGCGGTCGGCGATGACCGCCGTGCGGAACCCCAGTTCGGCGGCGTACTCCAGCGCGTGCACGGCCTCGGCCGGATAGCGGGGCAGCACGACGGCGAGCAGCCACTCGGACCCGGCCCGGCGCGCGGCGTGCAGGCCCTCGGTCAGCTCGGACCCGCCATGGGTCAGCGGCCGCACGTCGGGATGGATGCGCCGGGCGTAGTACGCGAAGGTCGTCACCAGCCCCGAGGAGCCGCGCAGGCCAAGGACGGGCAGCGGCTCGCACGCCGCGAGCGCCGTGCCGAGCTCCTCGATGCGTCCCGGCAGGCCGTTCGCCCGGACGCCAGGAAGCGCGGAACCGGTAGCGAGCCGGTCGCGGATGGCCGCGAGGTTGCGTATCTCGTGGTCGATCATCTCTTGCAGGAAGCGGGCGCCGCCGGCCTCGCCGTCGCGCGGGGGCCGGTCAGGGTCCGCGGCGCCGTCGCCGCCGACCACGAGAGGGCGGAGCGCCTGGCGGAACTCGGGGTACCCCGCGAAGCCGAGGGTCATCGCGAACCGGGTCACCGACGGCTGGCTCACCCCCGCCCGCTCGGCCAGCTCGACGCTCGAAAGGAAGATCGCGTCAGGCAGGTGCCCGCTCAGGTACTGCGCGATGCGCCGCTGGACGGGCGACAGGCGCCTGCCCTGGACCAGACGTTCGAGCCCGTCCGCCACTTCCACCTCCAGTCCCCGGGGGCAGCCACCCCGTGATCGACAACGCCGGTGGCCGCCTTCCTCATCCCGCCCGCGCCCCGGTGACCTCGGGGCGGGCCGCCGGGGTGAATGGTCGCATTCATCCTGAGGCCCCGAAGGCTACCGCCCAGGTGCGGATGCAGGGGGAAGCCGACGGCCGGAGCATGGTCGCGACCCCGGCAACCAGGCGCTATTCGGGTCATTCACGAATGGCAACCGGTCGGCAACCTATTCCAGACAGGCTGTACGAAGAGCTCGGCCTGACCGCCCGTATGATCCACGCATGAAGCGGGCCTTGATCTGGTTGCACGGCGGCGCGTGGGCTCACCGGCACGCGGGCGGGCGGTCGCGCGAGACCCTGGCCGCTCACAGCCTCGACGTCGTGCCGGTCACCTACCGGCTGAGCGGTGAGGCGACCTGGCCCGCGCAGCTCGACGACGTACGGGCCGCCGCGCGCAAGCTGCGTGCGGACGATCCCGATGTGCGGGTGCTGGTCGGCGGGAGGTCCTCGGGCGCCCACCTGGCGCTCCATCTGGGCCTGCGCGGCGTCGACGCTCCCGACGACGTGGCCGCCGTGATCGCCTGCTCCCCTCCGGTGGACCCGCTGGCCGCCGACTGGCCCGAGTCACGCGTCGAGGGAAGCCCCTGGGCCCGGCTGCTCGGCCATGTCCCCGTCGCCGGGGACGACCTCACCGCGGACGTCACCCCGACCAACCATGTGGGGAACGGCGTGCCCGTGCTGCTCCTCCACGGGGCCGGGGACACCACGGTCCCCCCGACCCAGACGCTCGACCTGGCCAACGCGCTGCTGGCCTCGGGCCACCCCGTGACGGCCTATCTCGCCGCCGGGGACCACGACCTCGACCTGGGCGCGGACGACGTCCGCCAGGTCATCGCCTCGTTCCTGCGGGCTCAGTGACGGACGCCGTACTCCCGGCGGATCTCGTTGGCGGTCTCCTTGATCTGGTCCTGCGTCTGCAGGAGCCGGGCCTCGGCCTCCTCGGTGCGCGCCTCGGCCGCCATGGTCCGGTTGCCGGTGCTCGTGCCGAACCGGCGCTTCGCCCGTGCCTTCAGCTCGCGCATCTTCCACTTGTCCATGAAGCCCATCGCGCTTCGCCTCCCTGATAGCGATCACCGTTCGCTCCCGCACACTCCCCCGAGATTCGCGAATGATGTCCGCCGTGGGTGTCTTGGCAGCTCACAGGGGCCGCGATCACTTCACCCAGTGCTCACTTCACCCGGCGCTCACTTCTTCACCCGGCGCTCGCCGGCCCAGGCCGAGGGCAGATCGTGGCGGCCGGAGACGAACTCCTGGATGCTGATCTTGACCCTGATCGCCGGCCGACGCCAGCGGTTCTCGCGGTGGACGGCCTTGGCCATCTTCGCCGGTCTCGGCCTGCGCGACCCCGGCGCGAAGAACCAGTGGGCCCACGGCGATCCGGGACGCGCCAGCCGTATCGCTCCGGCGATCAGCAGGATCGGCGCGAACAGGCCCGCGAGGCCGGTCCAGATCTTGCCCTTCAGCAGGGTGACGACCGCGAGCACGAGGTTGACGACCAGGAGGAGGACCGCCGTCCACCGGCCGCTCGGGGACGGGTCGGGCGCCTCCCAGCCGAGGGGCCGCAGACCCAGCAGCAGGAGCAGCGTCACCGCGATCGCCACGAACACCGCGTCGACCGAGGTGCGCCCCTCCTCGGACCAGTAGACGTCCCTCAGGTGCAGGATCAGGGCGAACTCGTCCAGCACCAGGGCGGCTCCCACCCCGAACACGGCCGCCGTCATGGCGTACCACCCGGGTGACAGGGCGGCGGTGACCAGGCCGGCGACGCCGCCGAAGAGCATGAGCACCACGCCGAAGACCACGTGGTGGACGTGGACGTCGCCGACGTTGACGTTGCGGAACCATCCGACCCTCGCCCGGATCAGCCGGACGTTGAGGCGCGTGAACAGGAACGTGACGATCAGCGCCGTCAGGAAGCAGAACAGCGGCAGCCTTCCGCTGTCGATGATCCGCTCGTGAAACCAGATTGCCACAGGCATCCCCCAGTACCGATGCTACGGTCCCGCCGGGAGTGATCCCCCGGCCGAAGGGCGCCGACGCCTGCGAGGGGAAGGGACATACCGGGCCAGGGGTGATTGAGGGGCAGGTCAGGGGTCGGCCTCAGGCCAGGAAGGCGCGCAGGAGCGCGGCCGTCCCCTCCAGATGCTCCACGACGGCCTTCCTCGCGGCCTCCGGGTCGCCCGCGAGGATCGCGGCGACCATCGCGGCGTGCTGCGCACCCGAGTGGTCGATGTTGGGCCCGAGCACGGGGATGGCGTTGAGTAAGTCGGTCACCCGCAGCCGGGCGTCCGCGCCGGCCGCCGCCAGCAGGGCCGACCCGGTCAGCTCGGCGATCGAGAGGTGGAAGGCCGTGTCGAGCCGCCGGTAGTCGGCGGGCGCCGCGTCGTTGACGTCCGCGAGGCGGCGTTCGAGCGTCGCCTTCTGCTCCTCGGTGAGGTCCATGGACGCGAGGACCTGCGCGGCGCCGCACTCGATCGCCATGCGGAAGGTCAGCGCGTCGGCGAGGTCGGAGGCGCCCATCTTGTTGACGGCCCTGCGCAGGTCACCCTGGCCGGGGTGCGGCGGCTCGTACACGACGAAGGCTCCCCCGTAACGGCCGCGCCGTACGTCGAGGTAGCCGGCGTCCTGGAGCGCCCGGATCGCCTCCCGGAGCGTGACCCGGCTGATGCCGAGCTGGACGGCGAGGTCACGCTCGGCGGGGAGCTTCTCACCGGGGCCGACCACGCCGAGCTTGATCGCCTGGAGCAGCCGCTCCACCGTCTCCTCGAAGGCGTTGCCCGCGCGGACGGGCCGAAGGAGCGCGACGAGCTGGGGCTCGCCCATCACTTCCCCCCTAGACCGGCTCCAATGGTTCGAGATTAGTCCATTCGACGGCTCAGGTGGCCCGAACCGTTGACGCGGGACGGTCGCTGGTGCTTGCATGCCAATGGTCTGTTTCCAGACTTTTGCGGGAGGGAAGTGCCGTGCTCACCGTCGACCAACTGCGTGAAGAGGTGTCCGCCGGGCGGGTGGACACCGTGCTTCTGGCCATCGTCGACATGCAGGGACGCCTCCAGGGCAAGCGGTTGTCCGCGCGGTACTTCCTTGAGGAGGTGCTGGAGCACGCCGCCGAGGGATGCAACTACCTCCTCGCCGTGGACATCGACATGAACACCGTCGACGGTTACAGCATGTCGTCATGGGAGCGCGGCTACGGCGACTTCGTGATGAAGCCCGACCTGTCCACCCTGCGCCGGGTGCCCTGGCAGGAGGGCACGGTCATGCTGATGGCCGACCTGCTCTGGGAGGACGGCTCCGACGTCACCGCCTCCCCCCGCCAGATCCTGCGCGGGCAGCTCGCGCGCCTGGCCGAGCGCGGATGGGCGGCCTACGTCGGCACCGAGCTGGAGTTCGTGGTCTACAACGACAGCTACGAGAACGCCTGGTCCAAGGCCTACCGCGACCTCACGCCCGCCAACCAGTACAACGTCGACTACTCGCTGCTCGGCGGCGCCCGCGTCGAGCCCCTGCTGCGCCGGATCAGGCTCGGCATGGAGGGCGCGGGGATGTACGTCGAGTCGGCCAAGGGCGAGTGCAACCTTGGGCAGCACGAGATCGCCTTCAGGTTCACCGAGGCGCTCGCCACCTGCGACAACCACTCGATCTACAAGAACGGGGCCAAGGAGATCGCCGCCCAGGAGGGCATGTCGATCACCTTCATGGCCAAGCCGAACCAGCGTGAGGGCAACTCCTGCCACATCCACATCTCCCTGCGTACGGCCGGCGGCGATCCGGTCATGGCGGGAGACGGCGGGCACGGGCTGTCGAAGCTCGGGGAGCACTTCATCGCGGGCCAGCTCGCCGCCATGCGCGAGCTCACGATGCTCTACGCGCCCAACATCAACTCGTACAAGAGGTACGTCCCCGGAAGCTTCGCCCCGACGGCGGTCAAGTGGGGTGTGGACAACCGCACGTGCTCGCTGCGGCTGGTCGGGCACGGGCCATCGCTGCGCGTCGAGAACCGCGTGCCGGGAGGGGACGTCAACCCCTACCTGGCGGTGTCGGCGCTGGTCGCGGCGGGCCTGCACGGCATCGAGAACGAGCTGCCGCTGGAGGAGGCGTACAGCGGCAACGCCTATGCGGCGGACGCCGAGACCGTGCCGGCCACGCTTCGCGAGGCGCTCTCCCTGTGGGAGAGTTCGAAGATCGCCAAGGACGCGCTGGGCGAGCAGGTCGTCGAGCACTACGCGAACAACGCGCGGGTCGAGCTGGCCGCCTTCGACGCGGCCGTCACCGACTGGGAGCTTTTCCGGGGATTCGAGCGGATGTGACATGAAGATCATCAACCCTGCCACCGAGGACGTGCTCGCCGACGTCGAGCTCGCCGACCTGGCCGAGATCGACCGCGCGGTGGAGCGTGCCAGGAAGGCGTTCCCCGCCTGGCGCGAGGTCGCGCCCGGTGACCGCGCGCGGCTGCTCCGCCGCTTCGCCGACCTCGTCGACCAACACGGCGACGAGCTGGCCGGCCTGGAGCTCGCCAACGCGGGCCATCCGATAGGCAACGCCCGCTGGGAGGCGGGCAACGTCCGCGACGTGCTGCACTTCTACGCGGGGGCGCCGGAGCGCAACCACGGCAAGCAGATCCCTGTGGCGGGCGGGGTGGACATCACGTTCGCCGAGCCGCTCGGCGTCGTCGGGGTGATCGTGCCGTGGAACTTCCCCATGGTGATCATGACCTGGGGGGCGGCCCCGGCGCTCGCGGCCGGCAACACCGTGATCGTGAAACCCGCCGAATGGACCCCGCTGACGGCTTTGAGGCTGGCGGAGCTGGCCCTCGAAGCCGGTCTCCCCGAAGGGGTGCTCCAGGTGCTGCCTGGAGCAGGGGAGGTCACGGGGGCCCGGCTCGTGGAGCACCCCGGCGTCAACAAGATCGTGTTCACCGGGTCGACCGAGGTCGGGAAGCTGATCGCCGCAAGGGCCGCCGAGAACGTCAAACGGCTCACTCTGGAACTCGGCGGCAAGAGCGCCAACGTGGTCTTCGCCGACGCCGACCTGGAGCAGGCCGCTGCGAGCGCCCCCTCGGCGGTCTTCGACAACAGCGGGCAGGACTGCTGCGCGCGCTCGCGGATCCTGGTGGAACGCCCGGTGTACGAGGAGTTCCTCGACCGGCTCGGCGCGGCCGTCGGGGGGCTGACGGTGGGCGATCCGCGCGATCCCGGCACCGACATGGGCCCGCTGATCAGCGCCGAGCACCGCGAGCGGGTCGCGTCGTTCGTCACCGCCGCGCCGCGCTTCCAGGGCTCGTGCCCGTCCGGCCGGGGATTCTGGTTCCCCCCGACCGTGCTGACCCACGACTCGCTGGACGACCGCGCGTTCACGGACGAGATCTTCGGGCCGGTCGTGAGCGTGGTCCCGTTCGAGGACGAGGCGCAAGCCGTACAGATCGCTAATAACACGAAATATGGTCTTTCGGGGTCTATCTGGACCCGGGACGTGGGACGGGCCCTCCGGGTGGCCCGCGCGGTCGAGGCGGGGAACCTCTCGGTCAACTCCCACTCCTCCGTGAGGTACTGGACGCCCTTCGGCGGGTTCAAGCAGTCCGGCCTCGGCCGGGAGCTCGGACCGGACGCGCTGGCCGCCTTCACCGAGACCAAGAACGTCTTCATCGCCCACTGAGCCACAGGGCTGAAGTTCCACGACTGATTCGAGCACCAGGGAGTTCGTCACTATGCAACGTCTGCGGGACCGCGTCGCCGTGATCACGGGGGCGGCGGGCGGCATCGGCCTCGCCACGGCTCGCCGCTTCGCCGAGGAGGGCGCGAAGGTCGTGTGCGCCGACCTCGACGAGGAGGGCGGCGCCAAACTGGCGGACGAGGTGGGCGGCTTGTTCGTCCGTACCGACGTCACCAGCGAGGAGGACGTCAGCCGGATGTTCGAGACGGCCTTCGAGACCTACGGCAGCGTGGACGTCGCCTTCAACAACGCGGGAATCTCGCCTCCCGACGACGACTCGATCCTGACCACGGGCATCGAGGCCTGGCGGCGCGTTCAGGACGTCAACCTGACCAGCGTGTACCTCTGCTGCAAGCACGTCATCCCGTACATGCGGCGGCAGGGCAAGGGCTCGATCATCAACACCGCGTCGTTCGTGGCGGTGATGGGGTCCGCGACGTCCCAGATCTCCTACACCGCCTCCAAGGGCGGCGTGCTCGCCATGTCACGCGAGCTGGGCGTCCAGTTCGCCCGCGAGGGCATCCGGGTCAACGCGCTGTGCCCGGGGCCGGTCAACACCCCGCTGCTGCAGGAGCTGTTCGCCAAGGACCCCGAGCGCGCCCAGCGGCGCCTGGTCCACATCCCCGTGGGCCGCTTCGCCGAGGCCTCCGAGATCGCCGCCGCCGTCGCGTTCCTCGCCTCGGACGACGCGAGCTTCATCACCGGTGCCGAGTTCCTGGTGGACGGCGGCATCTCGGGCGCCTACGTGACCCCGCTGTAGCCCATGCCGCGACCCGTCATCGGCATCACCTGCTACGTCGAGCCCGCCGCCTTCACCGTGTGGCGGATGCCGGCCGCGCTGCTGCCGTACACCTACGTGGAGCACGTCGTGAGGGCGGGAGGCCAGCCGGTCATCCTGCCCCCGGCGGGCGACCCCGCGCCACTGGTCGAGCGGCTGGACGGCCTGATCGTGGCGGGCGGCGGCGACGTCGACCCTGGCAGGTACGGCGAGCCGCCGCACGACCAAACCGGATACATCCGGAAATTTCGTGATGATGCGGAGTTTGAGCTGGTCGGCGCGGCACTGGAGGCGGAGCTGCCGTTCCTCGGCATCTGCCGGGGCCTCCAGGTCCTGAACGTGTCGCTCGGAGGCAGCCTCCACCAGCACCTGCCCGACGTGGTGGGACACAGCGGCCATTCCCCCGCGCCCGGCGAGTTCGGCCACCTGCCCGTACGGCTGACGCCCTGCAGCAGGGTCGCCGGCGTGCTGGGCGCCGGGGAGGCCACTGCCGCCCACTACCACCACCAGGCGACCGACCGCCTCGGCGAGGGGCTCACGGTGTCCGCGACCTCGGACGACGGCACGGTGGAAGCGGTGGAGCTCTCCGAGCACCCCTTCGCGCTCGCCGTCCAGTGGCACCCTGAGGCGGGCCAGGAAGGTCATCTTTTCGAGGCGCTGGTCGCCGCCGCGACGAGCGGCCGGTCTTGGTAAGGTGAGCGGGAACACCGATGATCCCGTGCGGGAGAGCGTCCTGACATCCGGCCAGGACCCCTGAAGGAGCAAGTCCTCCCCGCGAACCTCACAAGGCAAAGGACCGTACGGGCAAGGTGATCTCTGGAAAGCAGGCTCTCTCCACGGGGCCTCGCCGAAGGTGAAAGTCCGGTAAAACCCGGGCGAAACTCTCAGGCACCGATGACAGAGGGGGAGGATGCTCTCATCCAACCCTGTCTGAGGTGCGCATCATGTCCAGACCCACACCGCTCCGCGAGGTGCACGAGAGCCTCGGCGCGACGCTCACCGACTTCGCCGGCTGGCTGATGCCGCTGCGCTACGGCAGCGAGTCCGCCGAGCACAACGCCGTGCGTACGGCCGCCGGGCTCTTCGACCTCTCCCACATGGGCGAGATCTTCGTCATCGGTCCTGAGGCGGGCCGGGCGCTGGACCACGCGCTGGTCGGCCACCTGTCCGTGCTCGAACCGGGCCGCGCCCGCTACACCATGATCTGCGCCGCCGACGGCGGCGTGCTGGACGACCTGATCGTCTACCGCCTTGGCACCGAGGAGTTCCTCGTCGTGGCCAACGCCTCCAACTACGAGCGGGTGGCCGCCGAGCTGACCGAGCGGGCCCAGGGGTTCGACGCCGAGGTCGACGACCGGTCCGACCGCTACGCGCTGATCGCCATCCAGGGCCCCCGCGCCCAGGAGATCCTCAGCTCGCTCACCGATGCCGATCTGCCCGGCCTGAAGTACTACGCGGGGCTGCCGGGCACCGTCGCCGGAGCCGAGGCCCTCATCGCCCGCACCGGGTACACGGGCGAGGACGGTTTCGAGCTCTTCGTCGCCGCGCAGGACGCCGTGCCGCTGTGGCAGGAGCTCACCAAGGCGGGCGACGCGTACGACCTGCGCCCCGCCGGGTTGTCCGCCCGCGACACGCTTCGCCTCGAAGCGGGCATGCCGCTGTACGGCAACGAGCTGAACGCCGGGCTGACCCCCTTCGACGCCGGCCTCGGCCGGGTCGTGAAGTTCGACAAGCCGGGCGACTTCGTCGGCCGTGCGGCGCTCGCGCCGCTGAAGGACGTCCCTCCGCGACGGCGCCTCACCGGCCTGGTCGCGCGGGGCCGCCGAGTGCCGCGCCACGGCTACCCCGTGGTGCTGCTGACTGACGGCACCGTCGTTGGAGAGGTCACCAGCGGCGCGCCCTCGCAGTCACTCGGCAAGCCGATCGCGATGGCCTACGTGGACATCAACGTGTCCGAAGGACTCGCGGTCGACATCCGTGGTAGCCATGAACCGGTCGACGTGGTTGACCTTCCTTTTTACCGGAGGAGCATGTGAGCAGCATTCCCGAGGAGCTCAGCTACACCAAGGAGCACGAGTGGGTGGCCGGGCTCGACGACGGCCTCACCGTGACCGTGGGCATCACGGCGTTCGCCGCCGATGCGCTGGGTGACGTCGTCTACGTCCAACTGCCGGAGACGGGTGCCACCGTCGAGGCTGGGGACGCCATCGGAGAGGTCGAGTCGACCAAGTCCGTGAGCGACATCTACGCCCCGGTGACGGGCGAGGTCGTCGAGGTCAACCAGACCGTCGTGGACGACCCCTCCCTGGTCAACTCCGACCCGTACGGCGAGGGCTGGCTGTTCCGCGTGCGCATCGAGGGAACCCCCGAGGATCTCCTCACCCCCGAGGAGTACACCACCGTCACGACCGCCGAGTCCTGACGGTCCTGACAGTTCTCACGGTCCTGTCACCGCGCGTCCTCACCCCGGCGAGCCCCCGCGCTCGCCGGGCCCCCGCACAACCCCTTCCGAAGGGCCGAGATCCATGGCGATCAGCGTCTTCGATCTGTTCAAGATAGGCATCGGGCCGTCGAGCTCGCACACCGGCGGGCCCATGGCGGCGGCGCACAAGTTCGTCCGGGGGCTCGACGGCGACGGGTTGCTGGAGAAGACGGCCCGGGTGGAGGTCATCCTCTACGGTTCGCTCGGACTCACCGGCAAGGGCCACGGCAGCGACAAGGCCGTCCTGCTGGGGCTGTCGGGCGAGAAGCCCGAACTGGTGGATGTGGACACCATCGACGACCGGCTCGCGCGGATGCGCTCCACCGGCACCGTGAATCTGTACGGCTCGCATGAGATCCCGTTCGTGATCGGCGAGGATCTCGTCTTCGAGCGCAAGATCTCACTGCCGCACCACCCGAACGGCATGCGCTTCACCGCCTTCTCCCCCGAGGGCGAGTCCCTCCGCGAGAAGATCTACTACTCGGTCGGCGGCGGGTTCGTCGTCGACGAGAACGCCACCGGAGCCGACCGCATCAAGGCCGACGACACCGAGCTCCCCCACCCGTTCACCACGGCGGCGGAGCTTCTCAAGCACTGCTCCGACACCGGCCTGTCGATCTCCGGGCTGATGTTGGAGAACGAGAAGGCCTTCGGCCGCACCGAGGACGAGATCCGGGCCGAGCTGCTCCGGCTCTGGCAGGTCATGGCCGACTGCGTACGGCGCGGCAGCGCCAAGGAGGGCGTGCTCCCGGGGGGCCTCAAGGTCAGGCGGCGGGCCAACCAGCTGTTCCGGCGCCTGCAGAGCGAGTCGCCCGAGAAGGACCCGCTCCAGACGATGGACTGGGTCACGCTGTTCGCCCTCGCCGTGAACGAGGAGAACGCGGCGGGCGGCCGCATCGTGACCGCGCCCACCAACGGCGCCGCCGGCATCATCCCGGCCGTACTGACCTATTACGACCGGTTCACCCCGAAGGCCGACGACGAGGGCATCATCCGGTTCCTGCTCACAGCCGGGGCGATCGGCGTGCTGTTCAAGGAGAACGCCTCGATCTCCGGGGCCGAGGTCGGCTGCCAGGGCGAAGTGGGCTCCGCCTGCTCGATGGCCGCCGCCGGGCTCACCGAGGTCCTCGGAGGCACGCCCGAGCAGGTCGAGAATGCCGCCGAGATCGGCATCGAGCACAACCTCGGCCTGACCTGCGACCCGATCGGCGGCCTGGTGCAGATCCCCTGCATCGAGCGCAACGCGGTCGCCTCCATCAAGGCCATCGCTGCGGCCCGCATCGCCCTGCGCGGCGACGGCCGCCACTTCGTCTCCCTGGACAAGGCCATCAAGACCATGCGCGACACCGGCCGCGACATGCTCGACAAGTACAAGGAGACCAGCCGCGGCGGCCTCGCCGTCAACGTCATCGAGTGCTGACCCGGCGCCACGACGGCGCCCGTATCTCCCTGCCGGCAACCGTCGTCCGTGGCCACTGCCCCTTTCTTTCGTCCTGACCGCTTCATCCCAGGGGCCGTACTCAGACGCGAGAGCCCGCCCGGCCACCGAGGCCTATTGCAAATTACGGGCACGTCCTCTGCCCCTGAGTAGACGGAGACAGGTATGAAGGCGGCGATGGTGGCGGCCATGGTGCTCCTGGGGGCGGCCGCCTGCACCTCTCCCGCTCCCGAGCGGACGACCGCGCTCGCGACACCCACCCCGGTCCGGACGAGTACGTCGGCCTTTGCCACCACCGATCCTCAGGCGAAGGTCGTGCGGATCCCCTCCGTCGGCGAACGCCCCTGGGTGGTCGGCACGCTTCCCGACGGGCGTCCCCTCGTCGGCAGGGGCCGTCATCGATTCCAGCCGGGCCGCGTCGACATCCTCGACCCGGCGACAGGCCGCAGCTCCCTCCTAGTCCAGGACGCACCCGATACCGAATCGTTCACGGTCCTCGCCGCGGCGGACGGCTCCTACGTGGCAAGGCTCCTCGGAAACGACGAGCCGGGCGGCTGGGAACTGGAGGTGATCGACCTGCGCACCGGACGAGCCAGGACTGTGGTGGACACCTGGCAAGAATCGGCCTGGCAGTGCGGCAACGGCTGGGACTATCCCCGCGACCTTCAGTTGCATCAGGGCCTGCTCTACTTCTCCCGATGCGTCACCACCGGTACCGGGGACGTGGGGGTCTTCCGCATCGACCCTGGCCACGGCACCCCCGGGCTGTGGCGGCGCGGGCTGTACGACCTCACCTGGCAGAGCGACGGTTTCCTGGCCAGATCACCCGTCGTGTCAGGCGACGCGTTCACCGGGTCGTTGGCCCGCTTCGCCCCGGACGGCACGCGGCGCGGTCTTCCCGTTCTGGCCGCCTACCTCCAACCGGAGGACGTCGACAACCTTCACCGACTGGAGTACGCGGACGGCACCGCCGCCGTACTGAGCCCACGCGCCAAGGGCGTCTCGACGCAGAGCCACTTCGCGGTGTGGCGCGAAGGCCAGGCCGCGTGGCTCCTCGACGTCCGGACACGCACTGCCACGCGCCTCCCCGGCCGGCGGATCACCGAGGCGTTCTTCCCCTCCCCCGGCTTCCTCCAATGGCACGCCGACGACGACGACCACGCCGTGGACCTACGAACCCTCCACTGACAGCCTCGGTCACAGACAGGGGGCTCTCCCTCGTAACGGTTAACGCCGCTGGGTGGTGATGCCCGCATGCTTGACGCCGGTTGGGAACGCCGACCACTCGCCGCGACGCCGCGTGCCGAACGGTGTGGTTCCGGTGCACCGCGAAGCGCTCCGTTATATCCCCGACTAGGTCGGGAGGAACTTGGAGGGATGTTCCTGGGTCGATGACTTTAGCTGGAGGTATGCGATATACAGAACAACGGAACGGCGCCGGGTGTCCTGCGTGAACGCGGCAGTCGCGGCCTGCCATGCGATGAACTGTATCGACAGTTGCTCAACCCATAATTTCCCACCGGCCTACGGCACATTTACCCCCTACGCCCACTCCCACCACCACCACGACGCCTCCGCCGGGCAGCCCGGGATCACTGT
>NZ_JBEZFH010000147.1:0-19396 GCF_040649355.1 Sphaerisporangium sp. NPDC049002
TTGAGGTCGAGGTGGAAGAGTTTGCCGTGCCAGAGCGCCTGGGCGATGCCGTGGACGAAGTTCAGCCCGGCCATCTGCTCGTGGCCCACCTCGGGGTTGAGGCCGACCATCTCGGGGTGCTCCAGCTCGTTGATCAGCGCGAGCGCGTGGCCGATCGTGGGGAGCAGGATGTCGCCGCGGGGCTCGTTCGGCTTGGGTTCGAGGGCGAACCGCAGGTCGTACCCCTTGTCGATCACGTACGAGCAGAGGATGTCGAGGCTCTCCTTGTAGCGGTCGAGCGCCGCCCTGACGTCCTTGGCGGCGTCGGACTCCGCGCCCTCGCGCCCGCCCCAGCAGACGTACGTCGTCGCGCCCAGTTCGGCGGCGAGGTCGATGTTGCGGATGACCTTGCGGAGCGCGTACCGGCGGACGTCCCGGTCGTTGCTGGTGAAGCCGCCGTCCTTGAAGACGGGGTGGGTGAACAGGTTGGTCGTGGCCATGGGAACCTTGAGGCCGGTTTCGCTCAGAGCCCGCTTGAAGTTCTCGATGGCCTTGTCGCGGTCGGGCTCGGTGGCGAGGAGGTCGTCGTCATGAAAGGTCACGCCGTAGGCGCCGAGTTCGGCGAGGCGGTGCACCGCCACCGCCGGGTCGAGCGGGGCGCGGCTGGCCTCGCCGAACGGGTCACGCGCCTGCCAGCCGACCGTCCACAGGCCGAACGTGAACTTGTCTTCCTTCGTGGGTGCGTACTCGTTCACTGTTGGTCTCTCCCGATTTAGTCTATGTTGTGGACTAAATATCGGCCGGTACTCGCGGCAGGTCAAGAGGGACGCCCCGGCGAGTTCACGGGAAGGTATTGGGCGCTGTGATCGAAGCAGGAGACAACCCCTGATGGCACAGGCCGTACGGCACGATTCGATGCGCGCGGGGAACCTCGCCGTGGTCCTCGGAGAGCTCGACCGGAACGGGCCCCTGACGCGTGCCGCGCTCGCCGAGACCACCGGCCTGACCAAGACCACGGTGTCGAAGCTGGTCGGAGACCTCATCGACGCGGGCATGGCGGTGGAGTCCGGCGCGGTGCGCGACGGCGAGCGCGGACGGCCCGGCGTGGCCGTGCGCCTCAGCGGGCACCGGGTCGCCGCGCTGGGCCTGGAGATCAACGTCGACTACCTGGCCGCCTGCGTCGTCGATCTCAGCCGCACGGTACGCCTGATCCGTACACAGCCTGTGGACAACCGCGCGGCCTCGCCGGAGGACGTGATCGCGCGGCTGCGGCAGCTGGCGACGGCCCTGCTCGACGACGCCGCCGCGCAGGGGCTCTCGGTCGCGGGCGCGATCGTCGCGCTGCCCGGTCCCGTCGACCGCTCCACCGGGGCCGTCCACCGCGCGCCCAACCTCGGCTGGCGTGACGTCACCGTCGCCGAGACGCTCGCGCTTCCCCTTCCTGTGCTTGTGGACAACGAGGCGAACCTCGCCGCGCTGGGCGAGCTGTGGTTCGGGTCGGGGGCGTCCTTCGGCGACTTCCTGCACGTGTCCGGGGAGATCGGCATCGGCGCGGGCCTGGTGGTCGACGGCGCCCTGTTCCGGGGAGCGCACGGGTTCGCGGGCGAGCTCGGCCACGTCGTCGTCTCCCCCGACGGCCCCGCGTGCCGGTGCGGGGGCACCGGCTGCCTGGAGCGGTACGCCGGGCAGGACGCCCTGCTGCCCCCCGGCGAGGAGATCGGCGAGCTCGTGGCCCGTCTGCGGGAGGGCGAGCCCTCGGCGGCGGCCGCCTGTGAGCGGGCCGGCGCGGCGCTCGGCGTCGCCCTCACCACGGCGGTCAACCTGCTCGACCCGGACACGATCGTGCTGGGCGGGATCTTCGCACCGCTGTTCCCGTGGGTGTCCGGCCCGGCGGAGGAGGCGATGCGGAAGCGGCTCGGGCAGATGCGCACCCGCGTCCCCGCCCTGGTCGTCTCGCAGGTCGGCGCCGACGCCGCGACGCTGGGCGCCGCGGGCCAGGTGATCCAGCGCATCATCGCCGACCCCGGGGCCTTCCTGCTCACCCCGCAAGGGTGACCCGGCCTGTGGAGCTGTGGTACTCACCGGAGTATATTGGTTGAGAGTTCAACTTACCGGAGGCGATCATGCCCGTTCACCGTCTCAACCACGCCGTCCTGTACGTGCGCGATGTCGAGCGCAGCGTCGCGTTCTACCAGGAGGCGCTCGGCTTCCACGCGGTCATGGCGTTCCCCGGCGCGGCCTTCCTCCAGGCGCCGTCGTCGAACAACGACCACGACCTGGGACTGTTCCAGATCGGAGCGGAGGCCGGCCCGTCCCAGGCGGGGCAGGCCACCGTCGGGCTCTACCACCTCGCCTGGGAGGTGGAGACGCTCGACGACCTCGGCGAGATCGCCGCGAAGCTGAACGACCTCGGCGCCCTCGTCGGCGCCTCCGACCACTCCACCACCAAGGCCCTGTACGCCAAGGACCCCGACGGCATCGAGTTCGAGGTGTCCTGGCTCGTCCCGGCCGCGCTCCTCACCGAGGAGACGCTCGCGGGTCGCAGCAAGATCCGGCCGCTGGACATCCCCCGCGAGAAGGAGCGGTACGGCGCGAGCACGCGCGGCGGGGTGGGAATCTCGATCGGCGTCTGACGAGACCGGGCACCGCGTGATGAAATCGGCGTGGGCTTACAAGATCGGCACCTGGCAGGGGGCGGTGCGTCTTTCAGGCCGTGCCGACCTCCAGCACCGCCTGCTCGACGGTGTCGAGGGTCTCGAAGTGGTTGTCCAGGCCACTGATCCGCAGCCGACGCCGCAGGTAGTCGGGTACGGCGACGAGGATGAGCCGTCCCTTGGCGGAGGTGATCTGGTTGAAGATGTACACCAGCGACCCGAGGCCGGCCGAGTCGCAGAACTTCAGGCCGGCCAGGTCGATGATGAGACGGGGGCCCTGCTCACCGCTCCACACACCGTCGATGTGGGCGTTGAAGATGGGGGTGCCGTGAAAGTCCAGGTCGCCGGCCAGATGAAGCACCGTGCATTTATCAAGGCGTTCAACACGGATGTCTAAGTTATGCCCGTGCTGCGACGCTGACATGGGTATGCACCCCTTCTAACGGTCGAACCGTTTGCTGTCTCAGTGCAGGCTATGCCCCTCCTGTCTCACCCGGCCACCCAACCTGACCGCAGGGCCCCGGCGAACGGCGCCTAACCGCCGGACGGGCTCGGCCGGTCCTCTTTGGATCCGCCGGATTCGTACCACCTGCCGCTGTAGGACTCCCAGCTCGGCGGCGTGCCCGGCAGGGCAGACCGCTGGTCGCCGGCGCGAAGGCCGTCGAGGGCGATCGCCAGCAGCCGCCGGCTGATGCCGGCCTGCTCTTCCGTGCAGCGCGGGATCCTGCTGAAGTGCTCGATCAGGTACGAGACGTCGAGCGTGGCGAGATCCGGCCGTACGGTGCCGTCGGCCTGGGCGCGTCGTACCAGCTCGTCCAGCAGCTCGCGCCCCAGCTCGCTCGCCGCCGTCATCTCGCCGGTGACGGCGATCGTGCCCGCGGCCGGCCCGAGGGCCCCGACGCGCGCGGCGACGCACCGCCTGACGAAGCCGCAGACCGCCGACCACCCGTCGCCCTCGTGCGCCAGCGCCTCCCGCGCCGAGGCGATCGACTCCTCCATCGACAGCAGGCAGAGCCGTTGCAGCAGTTCCTCCTTGCTGCCGTACCGGCGGTAGAACGTGGCGATGCCGACACCCGCGCGCTCGGCCAGTGCGGACATAGGAGCCCCGGCGCCCTGCTCGGCGAAGACCGCCCTCGCCGCCTCAAGCACGATGCGGTCGTTGCGCTCGGCCTCGGCCTGACGTCCCCACCGGCGCTCCCGCCGGGCCTCCATCGAATCCACGGCCGAAGTCTAGTTGCGATCGGAGCGAACCACTCCGATATTTTATTCGGAGCAATCTGCTCCGATAGCGGATCCAACGGAGAGGAGTGGTCGTGCGGGCGGGCCTGCGCGTCGGGACCTCCCTGAACGGCTCCGGCGGGTACGCGGAACGGGTCGCGGCGGACACCGGTGGCCTCATCGTCGTCCCGCCGGAGCTCGGCCTCCCCGAAGCGGTGGCGCTGCCGGCCGACGGCCGTACGGCCATGGGCATCATCCGTGCCGCCGCGCTCCAGCCCGGTGAGTGGGTTCTCGTGGAGTCGGCCGCCGGAGGGGTCGGGAGCCTGCTCGTCCAGCTCGCGTCCAGCGCGAGCGCCCAGGTTGTCGCGGTGGCCGGTTCCCGGCGGAAGCTCGAACTGGCCACCGAGCTGGGCGCCGAGGTGAACGCCCTGATGAACACGTAGGTACGCCGCCCACTCAGGTGATCAGCCGTTTACAAACGGGTTCCAAGCGGTCTGATCAAGGCTGCGGTCATGAGCCGCTCGCGTCGTACCAAGGCGACCCGCAGGAAGCGCCGCCCCGTCTCTCGCAGGGTTCGCCGGAGAAAAGGGTCCTTTATGGAACTCCTGGAGAAGATCATCATTGTGGGCTTGGTGCTCGTCCCGAGCCTGGGATGGACCGTGACGTCCACCGCTTGGGCGATGCCCGACGTCCGGCTGGCGATCGACGAGAGCGCCGCGCCCGGAACCATGACCGTGCTGGGGTGTGAGTACAGGAACTACACCAACAGCTCCAAGCAATGGCGGTACTGCGAGGGAACCTTCGTCTACGACGGCACCGGCGAGGCGGTCCGGGTCCGCGCCTACGACAGGGCGGATCCGGGCGACGTCTACGCCGCCCGGATCACCGCCGAACGCGACAAGACCGTGCAGCGGGACCTGAAGGGCGTGCTGGCGCCTCTCGGCGAGGCGTTTGCCAGCCTGTGCGTACTGGGAGCGCTGCTTACGGGCTTGATGTGCTTTTTACCGGTGGAAACGCTGTGGCCGTTCGTGTCCGCCGCCTGCTTGGTGCCCGCGATGGGGCTGGTGGGCTGGGTCGCCTCCCAAATCGTGTCCAACACATGACCGGTCGTCAGGAGCCGACCTGGAACGGACGCATCATCTCGTTGTCCTCGTGTTCGAGCAGGTGACAGTGCCACACGTATGTGCCCTCCAGGTCGAACATCATCTTGATCCGGGTGACCTCCTTCGGATAGGCGATCACCGTGTCCTTGAAGCCGCGCTCCCAGCGCTCGGGCGAGCGGGCGGCGGTGCCCTTGAGCGGCCTGCGGTCGACCACCTCGAAGCGGACCTCGTGCAGATGGACCGTATGGGCGTCGTCGGTGGAGTTGTGGATCTCCCACATCTCGATGGCGCCGAGCGCGGGGTTCTCGGTCACGGGGTCGGACCACATCTTGGCGGTGCCGCCTCCTGCGAGGGTGCCGAGCATCGAGGCCGTCGGCACCTCCGTGCCGCCTCTCACCTCCATGGCGTGCTCCAGGAGGGCCACCTGCCGGGTCAGCGTCGCCGGACCGCGCCGGATGAGCGCGGGCAGCGCGAGCAGCGCGGGCGGCACGCTCTCGTCCCTGCCGGAAAGCGGCCTCAGCACGAACTTCATCACCTGCCCCGTGGTGGCGGGGTTGGCGGGCGCCGCCTTCGCGTCCCCGCTGAACGGCTCGTCGGGGCCCTCGTTGATCAGATAGAACTCCGTGCCCGGCCTGACCCCGCTGAAGTCGACGATGACGTCGGCGCGCTCGGCGGGTCCCATGACCAGGCTGTGCAGTCGCACCGGCTCAGGAAGGTACCCGGCCTCCGCCCCGATCTGCCAGAAGGGCACGGCGGGCGCCACCGGCCGCTTGGCGAGGGGGTCGGCCGCCATCTTGAGGATCAGGAACCGCGAGTTGCATCCGTTGAGGAAGCGGAAGCGGTAGCGGCGCGGCTCGACCGCCAGCACCGGCCACGTGCGCCCGTTCACCATCATCGCGTCGCCGAAGAACTCCGGCTGCCAGATGGGCGGCACATGGCTGCGGGGGATGTACGGGCCGCCGTACCTGTCGGAGAACTGCGCCCGGCTGCCGGGGTAGAACAGCGAGCCGTCCTTCGCGAACGACCGGTCCTGGATGATGATCGGGATCTCGTAGTAGCGCGTGCCGGGAGGGTCGCCCGCCCTGGGAGCGGGCCCGGGAAGCACTCCGGGGTCGAGGTCGGTCGCGCCGCCGCGAAGCAGGTAGAAGCCCGCCAGCCCGGCGTAGACGTTGAGCCGCGTCATGCCGAGGGTGTGGTCGTGGTACCAGAGCGTCGAGGCGGGCTGGTCGTTGTCGTACTGGAAGACCGCCGACCCCGGCTGCCACTGGACGCTCTCGCGGCTCGCGAACGTGCTCATGAAATGGCCGTACCACGAGCCCTCCGTGGCATGGCCGGAGGGGATGTTCCGCGCCGCCGGGAGGAACCACGACTCGGGATGGCCGTCGCTGTCGTCCGTGCTGCACCCGCCGTGCAGGTGCGTGGTGATCGGCACGGGCCCCCGGTACCGGCCGGGTGTGGTCGTGAACGCCGGGCGCGTGTCCCTGCCGTGCGTGCCGCCCGGGGGGTTCGCCCAGTGCAGTGTCGGGTCCACCGGCAGCAGGTGGGACAGGTAGCGCCCGTCCCCGTCGACGAGCTGGTTGGCCCACGTACACCGTACGGGGCGGCCGGACCTGGCCTCGATGGTCCACGCGGGGGAGGCGAAGCTCTCGGGGTGCTCCGGCGAGCCGTACCCCCACAGCGTGGTGGCCGGGCTGCCCGGGGGCAGCACCTGCTGCCGGAACTGCCGGACGCCGATGACGTAGTGGTCACGGTCGCCGTCCGGCGAGGCGTCGGCGGGCATGGCCGGCGGGATCACCAGCGGTGCGACGTACTTGGCCATGCCCGCCGCGTCGAGCGTGCCGGCCCAGCGCACCGTGGAGGCCGCCCGGCGGGTCGCCCCGGCGGCGGACGCCTGTGACGTCCGTCCGGTGGCCAGCAGGGCCGCTCCCCCCGCCGCCGCCTTCAGGACCTGACGTCTAGTGACCATCTCGGCTCCTTTCCCGGGGCCGGGAAGTCCGGAGTTCGGCCTGCCGGCGGCATGCCCACGTCCCGCTCTTAACACGGATATATGCCTTATAAGGCGACAATTCCCCCTTAATGACTTGTACCCACCTGGCCACACTCCGAGCGCGGGATGACAGGGCCGTGTCGGCGAACCACCGATACGGAAGGCCAGCTGACCTCCCCGTGCACAACCGTTTTATGCGTTGACAGGGGAAATACATTCCCCAATTCCACGGCAACTCGTCGTCAATCGGGGGGCAAGCTGGGCGCTTCTCAATGAACAGGAAGAAGGGAGCAAGAAATGACCACCAGTGGAATCGGCATCGTGGGTGCGGGGATCTCCGGCCTGACGCTGGCGCTGCGCCTGCGACAGCTCGGCGTGGACGTGACCCTGTACACCGAGAAGACCGCCGACCAGTTGAGGGGCGGCCGCCTGCCCAACACCGTCGCCCGGATGAAGCGCACCCGCGACCGCGAGCGGGCACTCGGCAGTGAGCACTTCGCGGAGGACGGCAGCCTCGCGAGTACCGCGAAGATCTCCATCAAGGGCGAGCCGCCGCTGGAGTTCCAGGGCACCCTCGACGAGCCCTTCCACGCCGTCGACTTCCGCCTCCTGCTTCCCGCCTTCCTCGACGACTACACCTCCCGTGGCGGCCGGCTGGTGGGGACCGAGCCCTCTCCAGGCGCGGAGGACGTCGAGCGGTGGTCGGCCGCCCACGAGCTGATCGTGGTGGCCGCCGGGAGGCGCTCGGTCTCCGAGCTGTTCCCCCGGGACGCCGCACGCTCTCCGTACGACCGCCCGCAGCGGTCGCTCCTCGCCGGCCTCTACACCGGCATCACGCCTGCCGGCTTCAGCTACAACGTGTCGCCAGGGTGTGGAGAGATCTTCCAGATGCCCATGCGCTCGCGGGAAGGCATGACCGGCGGGATGCTGGTCGAGGCGATTCCCGGCGGCCCGCTGGAGCCGATCACCCAGATGCCCTACCAGGACGACCCGCGCGCCTTCATCCGCGCGCTCCAGGACGTGCTCGCCGAGCACGCGCCCCGCATCGCCGAGCGCGTCGACCCCGGCTCGTTCGACCTGCTCGGCCCCGACGACCTGCTCCAGGGCGCGGTGACACCGGTGGTGCGCACCCCCGTCGCCAAGCTCGCCTCCGGTCGGATCGCCCTCGCCGTGGGGGACGCGTGGATCACCAACGACCCGGTCACCGGTCAGGGGGCCAACCTGGGCTCGCACTGCGCCTGGGTGGCCGCCGAGGCGATCGCGGCGGGCGGGCCGTACGACGTGGCGTTCGCCGAGTCCGTGGCGGCCGAGATGTGGAAGGTCGCGGGCCCGGTGACCCAGTGGTCCAACGCCTTCCTCCAGCCGCCGGCCGAGCACGTGCTCAAGCTGTTCATCGGCTCGGCCATGGACCCCGGACTGGCCGACCACTTCGTCAACCTGTTCAGCGACCCGGTGGCCGCCTGGTCGGTGTTCTCCGACCCGGCCGAGGTGGACGCGCTCCTGGCTTCCCGCGCGAAGGCCTGACGACCCTCACCGATCCCGCCACCCCCGGCCCCTCGGCGCCTGATCGTCAGCGCGTACGTTCCAGCGGGCTCGTCACGGTCGAGCACACCGGCTCAAGCGCGGACCGGGGGCCGGGTGATCATCCGATGTCCGGCATGGCCCGCAGAGCGCCTGGGGCTGGTACCCTATAGGCGGTTGTGGGGATCCCGCGACCATGCCGCCTTAGCTCAGTCGGCCAGAGCACTTCACTCGTAATGAAGGGGTCAAGGGTTCGATTCCCTTAGGCGGCTCCCCGTCAGAAGGCCCCCGCGGAGATCGCGGGGGCCTTCTGAGTGTCTACGTGCGTGACTACGGCTGGGAAGTGCCTCGCCAAGCCCTTTGCCAGAGAATCAACTACACGGTCACCTTCCGTCTCATAGGCGTCGCCTAATCGCCCCTGGGGGCCGCGTCAAGCCTTCCGGCCGTCTCAGCCAAGCCCTCCCGATCCAGCGCCCAGCGTTCAGTTAGACGTAGCCCTGCTCTATCTGAAGGCTCTCACCCACCGTCCGAGCGGCATGTCTGGCCGTCCTCCGTAAGGCACTCTCGCCTCTCCCGGACGGTTGGACTGGTGGATAGTGCGCTGCGTCCTCGCTGGCCTGCTGCCCGTATCGGACCTCGAACCAGACTGTTCGCCCCGCTTCGTCCTCATAAACGGCCCAGCGGTCGGAGATCAGCTCCACGATCATGAGACCCCGCCCGCCTTCTCCGAAGATATCCCCACCGACCCGTGGAACCGACGCGCCGCCCTCATCCACCACATCCACGTGGATGCGGTCGAAGCAGTCGGCCAACGCCAGGGTGATCTTTCCGCCATCTCGCGAGTTGGAATGAACGACCGCGTTCGTGACGATCTCGCTGACCAGCAACGTCACATCGTCCAAAGCTGGATGATTGTCATCGAGCTTTCGGCGCACATACTCACGCGCCTGTTGGGCCGACTCCGGAGAGCCAGGCAGATCGATAACCCCTAACAAGTTCCCTTTCACCCAGTTTTGCCGGTGAGACGGCATGGTCTTAGGGTGTGTCACAGGATCGCACCTCCACCGTGCGGTTCAGGAACCCGCACGGCGTTCACCGCGCCTGCGGGTTCCGACTTTTCCGCTGTCACCACCCATCACATCGCCTCATACACGTGCGCCAACAGTGCGACCAGGGGAGACTAGAGGAGACTGAGCGAGCCCACGTGTCTCCCCTAAGGAGCATGAGCGATGAAGGATGTCCCGATCTGGGCCGCACGACTCCGCGCCGAACGGCGTAAGAGGCTTTGGACCCAACGCGAAATGGCCAAGCGACTAGCCGACGCCGCCGACGAGCACACCCACGCGCGTCTCCCCACACGGGAATCCCTCATCCGGAATATCAAAGACTGGGAGGCGGGCAACCACCGCCCCAAAGACCCCTACCCGGTTCTGTATAGCCGAGCGTTCGCCATAGTGGAGGATCAGCTATTCGGCAACGGAGGAGCCCCCCCGCGCCGCGCCCCTGCTGACATCCTGAAAGAGCTGCTACGCGGAGAGAATCCACTCGCCCCGATAGCAAACCGAACAGGTCGCCGTGTCGGCTCCGAGACTTTGGCCGACCTCTCAGCACGAGTTCATGGTCTGCGACTCGCCGACGATTTGATCGCTGGCAAGGACTTGATCCAGCCCGCGTTTCGTGAACTCGATGCCGCCGTACGCATCTACCGGGAAGGTACTTATCACGAAAACGTAGGAAAGGGCCTACTGGTCGCAATTGGTGAATTCGCCCAGATAGCGGGATGGGTAGCCAGCGACGCCGGACAGCACGACCAAGCAGCACGAACATACCGGCTCGGCATCAGCGCCGCACACGAAGCCGGAGACGGCACGCTTGCCTCGAACCTCATCGGATCGCTGGCGTACCAGACCACCAACACCGGGGACCCGAACGAAGGCGTAGCGCTCGCGTACGCGGCCCTGGACGCAGCCGCTCCACATGACTCCCCACGAGCACGCGCACTCGCATGGGATCGCGTGGCATGGGCACATGTACGTGCCGGAGAAGCGCAAGCGGCCATGCGGGCACTCGGCGAAGCCGACACCGCGTTGACCAACCTCGGCACGGAGAACGAGCCCGCATATCTGTATTGGATAAACGCCGGCGAACTACAGATCATGGAGGCGCGTGCCTATACCGAGTTGCGGCGACCACTACGCGCCGTCCCCCTCCTTACCGATGTACTCGGCCAATACAACACCACGCACACCCGCGAACTGGCGCTATACCTGTCGTGGCTCACCGTCGCACTGACAGACGCCAACGAGCCAGAGGAAGCGGCGCAAGCGGCCGAACGAATGCTCAACCTATCCGCTGACGTTGCCAGCGACCGAACCGCCCAACGCGCAAAAATCGTCCGCACTCGGCTGGAAAGGTACCGTGACGTACCGCAGGTTCGGGATCTTCTTCACGATCATCGATGGGATCACTGAGCGCCTCATCTGAGGTTAGAGAAACGCCTCCAGCGGGGGGATCCGGCTCCGGGCAGCGGTGTGGTCGCCCGAAAGACCGAACCGGGTCTCTGTGGAAGTCCGGGCTTGCCACCGCATGACGCGCTGATGACTCACAGACGCCATGTGTCAGCCCTGCATTTGTGAAGTAGAGTCCGGAAAGACTCGCGGACGTTCTCTAACAGCGCAAGCGATCAATTTAGCAGACTCAATCGGGTTTTCATGTTCCCAGACGCGGATGACGAGCCAGCCAGCACCGGCGAGGGTCTCGTCAGTATCGCGGTCGCGCTCGCGGTTCTTGGCGATTTTCTCGCTCCAGAATTCGCGATTTTGTTGGGCAGGGCGATGATGGTCGGGGCATCCGTGCCAATAGCAGCCGTCCAAGAATACGGCGACCTTGGCTTTCGAAAAGACAAGGTCCGCGCGGCGGCGTAGGCCTTTGAGTGGAGCGACGTCGACGCGGTAGCGGAGCCCGAGTCTATGGGTGGCGGAACGTAGAGCGAGTTCGGGTTTGGTATCCCTGCCGCGATTGGCTTTCATGATGGCGCGAACCGCTGAGGAACTAGCCCAGGAGATGTCCGGGGTCTGAGAGAGGATGACGAGGCTCTGTTCAAAGGCCATGCGCCAAGCCGCCGCGAGGTTGCGTGATCGCGTAGTCTCGCAGACCTCACCCAGGTAGACCTCGGGAGACTTGCCGCCATCTGACCAGCGCAGATAGGCGCGGATACGGCGAGTGTTGGGAAAGACCTTCAATTCGACTGACGCGCGGGCGGTTCGCCCGTCGCCGAGGTCGACAAGTCGCCGGTCACGGCCGCCGGCGGCGCGGTCCTGTTCGGCGGTGCGCGCGGCTCGGTCGAGGCCGGGTTTACCCCTCCAGGCGCGGGCTGGTGGGGGGCGCTCCTTCCATCGTCCGGGTTCGGTGGGAGCTAAGTCGGTCACTTCGCTCTCTCAACGTCGTCCAAGACCGTCGCGACGGCGTCGGCGAACACTCTGCCGAGCAGGACGGGCACTGCGTTGCCGAGCTGGCGCATCTGTTCGCCGCGCGGGCCGATGAGCTTCCACTCGTCGGGGAAAGTCATGACTCGTGCTGTCTCCCGAACCGTCATGTAGCGGTGAGTGCCGTCGTCGAGGAGCATGACCGACTCGCCGCCCGGGACGCCGTGAACGCCGGCTTTGACGGTCTTAGCGGGCCGGTCGAGTTCGTTGGGGGTGTGGCCGGGGTAGATCCGGGCGTCAGGCCATCCGATGTGGTCGGTGAACCCGCCCAGGTTGTATTCCTTGCGATCGAGCTTCTCGACCGGTGGCAAGGAACGCTGGCCGTCAATGCCCTTGAGCGCGTCGCGCAGTGTGCGCCACGGAAACGGCTTGTCCTCATCCGGAAGCACGCTCAGATGCTTGGGAATCCTGGCCATCACGCGCTCTCTGACCGCCTTAGGGACCTCGGGATGCCGTTCCCAGTACGAGCCGTCGAGCATCGACTCATACAGGCTCTCCTCGGAGAATCGGGGCCTCACCAACTCTCTGAAACGCGCACGGTCGACGCCGAGGTCTCGGCGAAACGCGACGATGATCACGCGGTTCCGAATCTGGGGAACGCCGTAGTCTGCCGCGTTGACGGGAAAGTGCTCGACGTCGTATCTCTCGTGAGAGTCGACAGTCGCCGTCTCCATCAGGTGACGCAAAACCTCGTCGTGCTCCCGCCAAGACCCGCCTTCCGCGCGTTCCTCGAAGGGCAGGGACAGCTCCCGCTTGATGTAGTCGAAGTACGGCTTGAATGATGACCGCAGCAGGCCGCGGACGTTCTCACAGATCACCGCCTTGGGCTCTGCCTCCCGGATGGCCCGGAACATCTGAGGAAACCCGTTGCGGTCATCCTCGTCGCCCTTGGCGACGCCCCCCAGGCTGAACGGCTGGCACGGAGGGCCGCCCGCGAGTAGGTCGACCTTGCCCTTCAGATAATCGAAGTCCACCTTGGCGACATCGCCCACGATCAGGGGCGGTCGCTCGCCCGGCGCCGGGATCGGAGGCCGCTCGCCGTCCAACTCGAACGGGACGGCCTTGTTCGCGGCCAACGTCTCACAAGCGCGCTTCGCGAACTCGTTGAACAGCAGCGGACGGAAGCCCGCCTTCTCCACCGCCATCGCCAGGCCACCGCCACCGGCGAACAGCTCAACGCCCGTCCGATCCCCTGAGCCGCGATGCGACTGTTCAACCATGCTAAAAGCGTACCGCGGAATTGATGATCTTCGTGTCCTTACGAGTAAGGATCTTCGAACACACGATCAGCCAGCACCACCACTACCGCCCCGCTATATTGCGGTACACACACGCCGGATGACGTCCGGCAAGCACCACACGCCCCAGTGCTCTGGGATGATCAGACCGCAGTATTCGAACGGCACCCCCCAACCGCTCGACGTCGAGGAGTAGCCATGGCGCCGGACTCGGTCGCCGAGTTCAAGCTGAGCATCACCAAGGCACTCGCTGACCAGTTGGCCGAGACCCTCGATCCACTGACGCCGGCTCCCCTCAGCCTGGAGATCCTCGCCGAGGTTGAGAACCGTCCGGGTGTCTACATGCTCTTCCTTGACGGCAGGCGCGTCTACGTCGGCAAGACAGCCAAAGCCTTACCCGTACGACTCAAGCAGCACCATAGGAAGATCTCCGGACGAAGCGGTATCTCCGTGGATCACATGAGCTTTGTCTGCGTGTACGTCGACCGGGACATGGACTCCGTCGCCCCCGAGAAGATGCTGATCAGCAAATACGCCGCGAGAGGCGGCGTGCCGTGGAACAACAACGGCTTCGGGAACAAGGATCCGGGCGCAAAACGCGATCACAGTCTCGTCAAGATCAATCACTTTGACGCCGAGTACCCCATATGCCTGGACATCCACATCGAGCTACCCAGCCAGCCAGCGACGGTCTCGGCCACGTTGAAGAGCCTCAAGAGAGCCCTGCCGTTCAACCTCAGGTACGACACCAGCAACCAGGGCAAGGCCGTCATGGACGCCCACAGCGTGACTGTCCCGCCTACAGCCACAACCTTCCGGGAGATCATCGAGGTCATCCTTGAAGCGCTTCCCATCGGATGGCAGGCCACCGCTCTACCTGGCTACGTGATCCTCTATAGAAAAGAGGACGCGTATCAGAGCGCCACGGGTTGGTGGCGAAAGGCGGAAGGCAATGGAGTGACCTGGCACGCCGGGCCCTCCAAACGCGACCTCTCAGAGGAGCCGATCAAGCCCGACGACGACGCCGAAGAGGAGGGGGATGGCGAAGAACCGGACGAGGGAACTTGACACTCCCGGACCGGGAAGGTCCCTTGGTACTGCCCTCACACGATCGCCGAGCTGGTGCGGCGGCCCGTACAGCGACACCGCCTCATAGGACCCCCCTCTACCGCCCGAGCAGGACGGGGCGCCGTCGACAAGGGCTGTGGCCCTCACTCGTGAGCAAAGGGTCGGGTTCGATTCCCTTAGGCGGCTCGGGTCAAAGGCCCTCCCGGATCTCCCGGAGGGCCTTTTTTCATGGGTGTGCGGCAGGACTGGGCGGCGACAGGGCTTGTCGCGGGCGGCGGTGGACTTTGTCCGCTTGGAGTCGCCTCAGTAGGGCAGGAAGATCTGGCGCTGGGTCGCGCTGTCGTCGAAGGCTTCCAGTTGGGCCTGGCCTTCGGTGGCGAGGGAGTCCAGCATGGTGTGCAGCAGGGCGGTGCACAGGACCGTGGGCCCGGCGTGGGAGTCGAAGGCGAAGTCCGAGCTCACCGGCGCGAGCAGCACCTCGTCCGCGAGGTCGATGAGCCGGCCCACCGGTTGGTCGGTGATGAGGGCGACCTTCAGCCCGACGCGCCGCGCCCAGGTGATCCCCTCGGCGAGCTCGCGGGGGTAGCGCGGCAACCCGATGGCCAGCACCCACTCGGCTCCGGATTCGGCCGCGCGGCTCAGCCGGTCCTCCAGGGTCGAGCCCGCCACGTCCAGCACCCGTACGTCAGGGAGCACCTTCTCGGCGAGGTAGCCGAACAGGTGCGCCAGCGGTGCGGAGATCCGCAGGCCCATGACCAGCAGCGGACGCGACCTGGCCAGCCGGCCCGCCACTTCGCGAAGCTGGCTTGGATCCCGTAAGCCGTCGCGCAGCCGCTCCAGGTCGCGGATCTCGGAGTTGACGAGGGCTTGGATCTCGTTGAGGTCCTCGGGGGGCAACGGTCGCCGCGCGCCGCCGAACACGGACGAGCGGAGCGTGTCGCGGAACTCCGGGAACCCCTTGAACCCGAGCGCGGCGGCGAATCGGGTGACCGATGGCTGGCTGACGCCGACGCGCTCGGCGATGTCGGCGCTGGTGAAGAAGGCGGCCTCCTGCGCGTGGTCGAGCAGGTAGCGCGCGATGCGGCGCTGCGAGGGGGAAAGCCGGTGGCCGTCGAAGAGCTCGCGCAGGTTCGCGGCGACCCGTGACGCGTCCGGCACGGCGAGCGACTGGCCGGTCTCCCTGGCACGCCCCATCCTTGGGCACCTTCCCCTTCTCCATGGAGTTGGAGTGACGGACCTGGCGATGGCTCTCACCGCCCGGCGGGGCAGGTCCATCGGTGGCCGCGTCACCTCATGAGTCGCGATGTTCCTGTGGGCACAAAGCGAGCGCCGGACGGCCCTGGTGGGGGCCGCCCGGCTCGTTCAATGCGCGACGACGACCGTCAGTTCTTCGGGCCGTTGCCGTTGAAGCGGGTCTTGCAATCTTGCAGCCTCACGTCGACCTGCTCGCCCCTGTCGACGGTGACGTGCACCGTCTCCAGGACCTCGCCGCTCGGGCGGGCACAGGTGAGCGTCCAGCTCTCCTTGAGGAACTTGCCTGGGCCGGTGGCCACGACGCCGTTCTCAGTGTAGGCGGGGGTGGGCCGCACCGAGGGGTTAACGTGCCAGGCGAACTTGCCGTTGGTCGGGGCGATCAGGGTGGACTCCAGGTGGGTGGGCACCGCCCTGGGGGGATCCAGGACACCGCCCGTCTGCACGATCGGCGCGGTCCACAGGTTGAAGTCCTTCGTGATCGTCAGGACCGCGCCCTTAGGCGCCTTGCCCGTGATCACGGAGTGCCCCGCGGGGTCCGCCGCGTACTCCAGAGCCACCATGAACGCCTCGCGGTTCGACTTGCCCGCGTAGCGGCCGGTGCCGAGGTAGTCCTCGATCACCTCGGGGTAGGTGTTGTTGGTCGACTGGGTCTTCATGATCTCGAACGTGAACCCGAGACCACGGGTGGCGTAGTACGACCAGTCAGGGGTCTCGCCGGTCGTCTCGTAGTCGAAGCCCGACTTCATGCCGGTGTAGCCGTTCTTGGCCGCCATCGCGTCGGTCAGGGCGGCGTAGACCGCCTCGTCCGGAGCGTCGCCCGCGCGCTTCTCCAACGGCGGACGGAGGAGGGTGTGACCGGAGGTGTGGTTGGTGATCAGGACGGTGACCTGGTTGGACGAGGTCAGGTCCATGACATTCTTGATCTCGGGCTCGGTGCCGGGCCCGGGACCTCGGTTGGTCGCGTTGGAACCCGCGTTGCTACCCCAGCCGAAGGGGTAGTTGCGGTTGATGTCGACGCCGGCGTTGCTGGCGCACGTCGGTGAGACGCCGCAGCTCGTACGCCGGTTGAGGATGAAGCCGTCCACGTTGACGACCGGGACGAAGATGACCCGTGCCTGGTCGAGCAGGCGGGTGATCTGCGGATCCTTGCCGTCGTTCTTGATCAGGTCGTAGGCGAATTCCATCGTGTGCTCGCCGGAGGGCCACTCGTTGCCGTGGTGGACCCCCATCATGAACAGGACCGGCTTGCCGTCGGCGGTGTCGACGTGACGGGTCACCTCGATGCCGTACACCTCACGGCCCTGACGGGTCTTGTGCGGCAGCGTGACGTGCTTGACGAGATCGGGGTAGCGCTTGCTCAGCGCGAGCATCTCGTCGTTGTAGTCGGTGATGGTCCGGTAGGTTGTCCGGCCGCTGGGCAGAGCCGTCGGCTGCACCGCCGCCACCTGGACGGCCGCCTTGGCGCCGGCCGATTCGGCGAAGCTGGTCGCGGCCGCCGGAATGCTGAGTGTTCCCAGCAGTCCGACGCTCAGCGCGAGCGTCAGAACCCGTTTCTTGTTACTCCAGGCCGCGGGGGGCTGCGAGCCTCTTGAAGACATGCTGGACCCTTTCTAGCTGCGGACGAATTGGAACCAGAAAGGCGCCCTTTTCTCCGAGCTATCTTGCGAAAATCCTTTCCAAGCTCACCGAGGGGCTATTGATTGGAAAGTTGTAGGTAGTCTTGGGGATGAAAGTTTGCATGTCAACCCTTTTCGGCCATGCTCTTTCCGCACATCTGCGGGATGCCTGAGGTGGTGTTTCGCACACGGGGTGGGCAGGGGAGGTGAGGGGCGCCCCGGCCCGGGGTCCACCGGATGGAGCGGGCGGCGACCGGTACGCCGTCGGGTCCGGCAGCGGGCGGCACCCGTCTCACTTATTGAGATCGACGGGAGGAAAGGCAAGGTGCCACGATCCCCAGATGGATCACCTCCGCCCGTCGGCCGCGAACCAGCGAGGGTGGGTCGGCGATCTTCCCTCGCCGGTCGGGCTCCGATCGACGAGTGGCCCGTCCGGCGCGCGGAGGGGGTTCAGGCATTTCCGTTCGATCGTTTTCCGGCCGTCCGGATAGCGCTTTCACGATGCGCACCCGTCAACCGGCATCGATTTCGGGTAGTGCCGAAAATCGGCTCATTCGTACACCGGCGACGTGCGTGTCGGGTCCGGCACCGATAGGTCGATTTCCCCGAGTGGCCGGAAGGCCCTCCCGGACAGATCCGGGAGGGCCCTTTCATGGGTGTTCGGCTAGCGGGTCACCAGCCGACGGCGACCAGCAGCCACTGGGGGTTTCCGTGAGAGATGAAGGACGACTGTCCGGCGTAGTCGTCGTAGGGGAAGCCGTAGGACAGCTTGTTGATCGCGTGGTCGTGCCAGAACTTGGCGTAGTAGTTCGCCGGAGCGGCCAGGTAGTAGTTGGCCGGGTTCGACCACTGCGACTGGGGCAACTGCGCGACGTGGCGGTTGAGCGCGGCGCAGTTCCCCGGGTCGTTGGCCAGCGAACCGGCGCAGCCGAAGATGTCCGAGGTGGCGGCCGAGATGCCGACCGACGCCGCGTAGCTGGTGAAGTAGTTCGCGTTCGCTCCGCCCGCCCGGAAGCCGCTGTAGCTGCCCGGCGCCGGGATCCGGTACGGGGCCTGGACCTGCGCCAGGGGCTTGAACTCGGCCGGAACCTCGTTGATGAACCGCTGGAACGTCGCCGCGCGGTCCTCCTGGAAGGTGCTGTAGTCCTCGCCCACGGACACGTCGTAGCCGTCATGGGCGTGCAGTCGCATCGCCAGCTTGAGCCCGAACGCGTCGACGCGCGTGGTGTTGCCGTTGAACACCGAGGCCCCGACGGTGAACTCGATGAAGTCGTAGTACTGGCTGTTCGGCGAGCCCAGGTAGAAGTACATCCGGCCGGCGGAGTTCACCGGCATGTCGAAGTACGGCTGCTCCGCGATCGAATGGACCTGCCCGTTGTAGCTCCAGTAGACCTGGCTGTCGGGGTACTTGCCGTTCGTCCGGTTGAGGATCTTGACCATGACGACGTTCTGGGCGGCGGGGATGCCGCTGGTGTCGCCCCAGAAGGACCCTGGGTCGGTCGGAGTCGGGGTCGGCGTGGTCGTCGAGCCCGTGGTGCGGACGGCGAACTCCCAGAGCGAGTAGCCGTAGGGCGTGCCGCGGACGGTGCCGTACATGCGCACGTACCGGCCCGTGCCCGTCACGTCGAGCGTCTGTGTGCCGCCGGTGCCGGTGGTCGTGGCGTAGACGTTGGTCCAGGTGGACGCGTTGCTGGAGACCTGGATCTGGAACGACTTGCCATAGGCCGCCTCCCAGGTGAGCACCACCTGGCAGATGGTGGCCGAGGCGCCCAGGTCGACCTGCACCCACTGCGGGTCGCTCGCCGCGCTCGACCAGCGGGTGCCGGCGTTGCCGTCGAAGGCCGCCGAGGCGGGGGTGCCGGCGGATTCGACGGAGGAGGCGGTCGCCGGCCTGCCCTGAGCCGCGTTCGCGGTGCCGCAGCCGCTGCCGCCGCCGATGGTGCCGTAGACCTGGAACTCCCACAGGGAGTAGCCGTAGGCCGTGCCCCGCGCGGTGCCGTACACCCGGACGTACCTGCCGGTTCCGGTCACGTTGAGGGTCTGTGTGCCGCCGGTGCCGGTGGTCGTGGCGTAGACGTTGGTCCAGGTGGACGCGTCGTTGGACACCTGGATCTGGAACGACTTGGCGTAGGCGGCCTCCCAGTTCAGCACCACCTGGGTGATGGCGGCGGCGGCGCCGAGGTCGACCTGCAGCCACTGCGGGTCGCTGAACTGGCTGGCCCAGCGGGTGCCGGTATTGCCGTCGAAGGCCGCCGAGGCGGGGGTGCCGGCGT
>NZ_JBEZFH010000148.1:0-19173 GCF_040649355.1 Sphaerisporangium sp. NPDC049002
CGTGGCATGGGCGGCGCTCAAGCACGGCCTCGCGAGCGGCCCGGTCCTCGTCCAGGTGCCGCGCCGCGGCTACCTCCCCGCCCTCGCCTGCCAGCACTGCCGCGCCCCGGCCCGCTGCACCCAGTCCCCGTCCGCGGGACCGGGGGAGGCCGGTGGAGCCGGGGGGGCGTTGTGCGGGGGGCCGTTGGCGTTGCGAGGGGGGCATGCCGCGCCGTACTGCCGGTGGTGCGGCCGCATCGCGGGCACCTGGCGCTGCCAGGCGTGCGGGAGCAACCGGATGAGGGCCGTGGTGGTCGGCGCACGGCGCACGGCCGAGGAGCTCGGGCGCGCCTTCCCCTCCGTCCCCGTGAAGACCTCCGGGCGCGACGGCGTCCTCGCCACGGTGGGGCCGAACCCGGCCCTGGTCGTGGCCACGCCGGGAGCGGAGCCGGTGGCCGCGGGCGGCTACACGGCGGCCGTCCTGCTGGACGGCTGGGCCCTGCTGGGCCGTCCCGACCTGCGCGCGGCCGAGGAGACCCTGCGCCGCTGGATGAACGCGGCGGCGCTGCTGCGCCCTGCGGCAGAGCTGGTCGTGCTCGCCGACTCGGCGGTCCCGGCCGTGCAGGCGCTGGTGCGCTGGGACCCGGTCACCCACGCCGAGCGGGAGCTCGCCGAGCGTGCCGTGCTGGGGTTCCCGCCCGCCGTCCGCGTGGCCACGCTGACCGGCTCCGCCGCCGGGGTCAGGGAGATGGCGGCCGGCCTCACGCTTCCCGAGGGCGCGCAGGTGCTCGGCCCCGTCCCCGTCGACACACCGAGGCACGCGCCGGGCGAGCCGGAGGAACGGATCATGATCCGGGTGCCCCGGGGAGCCGGCGGCGCGCTGGCGCGGACGCTCAAGGGAGCGGAGGGCGTGAGATCCGCGCGTAAGGCTCCCGACCTGGTCCGGGTGTGTATGGATCCGATCGATCTGATCTGACCCCAGGTCGCCGATTCGCGGTGCTGAAAGTAAGCCGTTAGTTTCTCCCTGTGTCGATCGAATGGGTGAACGGGGCCATCGAGGAGATCCGGGCGTGGGGGCGCTCGAAGGATGTCGCGGTGGACGTCGACGAGGTGCGGCTCCTGTGCGACTACGCCAGCGACTACCTGGACGTCAGCGAGCTCTCCGACTTCACGCCCGGCACGTTCGAGCACCTGCTGCTCGACATCTACCCGCGCAAGGTCATCGCCCCGCCCGAGAGCGCGGCGGAGACCGTCGCGGCGGCGCGCACGCTCGTCGACTTCCTGCTCGACAGCGGCGAGATCGGCGCCAAGATGGCCACCCGCATGCGGGCGAAGATCGACGAGATCGCGCCCCAGATGCCGGCGGCCCTGGCCGACACCTCCAAGTTCGGCATGGCCAAGAGCATCTTCGGCGCGATGGGCGCCGACGCCGACGCCGACGCGCTCGGCACCGGGGCGTCCCTCTCCCTGGGTGAGGAGGCGGCCGGGACGCAGCACCTGCGGGGCGTCACGGCCGACGACGAGGGGTGCGACTGCCCCGGCTGCTCGCCGCTCCCGCCCGTACGGCTCGCGCCGCCCGGGGAGGTCGCGCGCGCGGCCCGCGAGACCGGCCTGCTCCGGGACGCCCACCTGGTGGTGGCCTGGATGGTGGAGGGCGGCCACACGCCGACGGTCAAGGGGGCCCTGCGCGTCAGGGACGCGGCGCGCGTCACCCGGGAGCTCGGCGTCGCCTCTCCCTCCCTCGCCTGGGAGCTGGCGGTCGCCCTGGAGCTGGCGGAGGTCTCCCGCGCGGGGGTGACGGCGGCGCCGGGCTTCCGGCCGCCGGCCTCCCGCGACGACGGCGAGGTGCTGGAGCTCTGGGCGGGCACCGTGGCGTTCCTCACCGGCGGCCCGGCGGCGGAGGTCACCGGTTCCGTCCAGGTCGACCGGGAGCTCTACGCGATCCACGAGCTGCTCTACCGGCTGCGGGCGCCCATGGCCGTCCTGGCGGTGCGCGAGCACCTCGACGAGACCTGGGCGGACGACCGCCCCGGGGAGGCCCCCGGCGAGCTGGAAGCGGCGCTCGACGTCCTCGGCCGCTGCGGCACGGTCGAGCGCGCGGGGGAGGCCGTCCGGCTGACCCCGCACGGACTGTGGGGGCTGCGCGAGATGTACTCCCGCATGGGCCTCGCCGCGCCCGTCGCCCCCGACCCCGCCGAGGGAGACGCCGAGGGCCTCGTGGCGGGCCTGCTGGCGGGCGTGTCCGCCGAGCAGGCCGAGCGGGACATAGACGGGTGGCTGGAGCGGCGCTCCCCGGCCGAGGCGGCGCGGGAGCTGTTCGCCGCCGTGAAAGGGGGGACGGCGGTCGCGCGCGGGGTCGCCGTCACGGTCGTCGACGGGCTCGGGCCCGAGGCGGCCCCGGCCGTACGGCCGTTCCTGGACGACCCGGAGCTGCGCCCGCACGTCGTCCACTGGCTGGCCTCCCACGGCCTGAGCGCGCCCGTCCTGACGCCCGAGGAGGTCCTGTGGGTCAGCGTCGACATGCTGGCCCTGGCCATGCCGGGCGCCGAGGACGACCCTGAGGAGTTCGCAGGGAGCCTCGCCGCCGCGGGGCCTCCGGCCCATGTCATCGAGGAGATGTGGCGGGTCGAGCACCCCGACGTCGCCGAGGTGCTCGACCTCCTCGGCCGCCACCTGCCCGATCGCAACCTCGCCAAGGCCGCACGCAAGGCGGCGTTCAAGGCGCGCTCCCGTGGCATTCACTGAGTGGTCTCGGTCAACGTCCGCAGTCCGTCATCGGCTGTGGCTGGTGTGGAGTAAGTTGCCTGAATGGCCAACAGCGGGAACGGCGGCATCTTCGATCTTGGAGAGCTGCGCAACCTCATCGACGAGCTGGGAAGCGTGTCCGGCGAGGAGCGTGAGGCGCTGCTCGCCGAGATGGCGGGCGGCGACGAAGATTGCGACTGCGGCGAGTGCGAGAGCGAGGTGCTGAGCTTCCCGCCCGTCGAGATCGCGTCCTCTGCCGAGCTCGCCGAGGCGGTCCTTTCCGTGCCGCTCGTGAGAGACGCCCGGCTGCTCGCCGCGTGGACCGGCACCCGTGAGGTGACGGGCGAGGGGCTGCTGCTCGCCGCCGACGCCCGCGAGGCCGCGGCGGAGCTCGGCGTCGGCGACGACCGGTTGCGCCTGGCCTGGATCGTCGCCGTCAACACCGGCCTGCTCCGCGTCGTCCGCACCGGCGTCTCCGCCGGGCCCGGCCTGCCTTCCGACCTGATGGAGTTCTGGGACGGTGTGGTCATGGACGTGCTCGACCGCACCGAGGAGGGGCTCACGGGTTCGGCGGTGGCCGACGAGCACCTCACCGAGATGCTCGCCACGATCTACGCCACCAGCGACGGCATCACCTACGCCGCCCTGGTCGAGGGCATGCTCCAGGCCCACGAGATCGGCTGCGAGGCGCGTGCCCCCGAGATGCGGCGGCTGCGCGAGAAGCTTCCCGCCGAGCTCGACGTGGCCCTCGACCTCCTGCGCTACTGCGGGCTCTTCGAGCGCACGGCCGACAGCGTCCGCCTGACCCCGCTCGGCGTGTGGGCCGTGCGGCAAGATCTGCTGCGCGAGGGCCACGACGCGCCGCTGCTGTCGGAGATCGCCGGGTTCGCCGAGCTCAGCGCCGCCGAGTTGGTCGACGCGATGCTGTCGGGCGAGGCGCCGTCGAGCGCCCCGATGCTCTGGGTCGAGCGCCGCGTTCCCGAGGACGCCGCCCGTGAGCTGATCAAGGTCGCGGCGTCCGGCACCGCCGGGCAGCGCGGCGTGATCGGCACGGTCCTTGAGGAGATGGGGCCGGAGGCCGAGCCCGCGATGCGCGAGGCGCTGGCCGAGCCCTCGATGTGGCGGCACGCGGCCGTCTGGCTCGGTGTGCGCGACCTGGACGCTCCCGCCCTCACCGAGGACGACGGCACCTGGCTCGCGGTCGACACGCTGGCGACGCTGCTGCACATCCCCGACGCCCACGAGGCGATGGGCGAGTTCGAGGCGCTGGAGGCCGGAGACGAGCTGCTGCGCCTGGTGGAGGACATGAGCCGCAGCGGCCACCCCGACGCCATCGCCGTTCTTGAGCTGCTCGGCGCCCACCACCCGGACCCCGCGGTGGCCAAGGCGTCACGCAAGGCGGCCATGAAGGCACGGTCCCGCTGATCACGGCCGGGCGTGGCCGTGGGCGGGCGGGGCGTCGCTCCGGGCCTACGGCGGGCGGGGCATGGCTGCGGGCCCGCGGCGCGTGGCGGGCCCGACCGCAAACGCCGCGTTCCCGGCGAGCCATAAACTAGGGGGACCTTCAATTCGTGATGTGAACGGAGTTGTCCGTGGCAATTCAGTCGATCCGCCTGTTCGGCGATCCGGTGCTGCGCACCCCCGCGGAGCCGGTCAGGGATTTCGACAAGGAGCTGCGCAAGCTCGTCAAGGACCTCACCGACACCATGATGGACGCGCCGGGGGCGGGGCTCGCCGCGCCCCAGATCGGCGTGGGCCTGCGTGTCTTCACCTACTACGTCGACGACACGCTCGGCCATCTGATCAACCCCACCCTCGATCTGTCGGACGAGAAGGACGAGGAGGGCGAGGAGGGCTGCCTGTCCTTCCCGGGCCTCGCCTTCCCGACGCCGCGCGCGATCCGCGCCGTGGCCAAGGGGCTCGACATGCACGGTGAGCCCGTCACGATCGAGGGCACCGACCTGCTGGCCCGGTGCGTGCAGCACGAGACCGACCACCTCGACGGCGTGCTGTTCATCGACCGCATGGACCCCAAGCAGCGCAAGCTGGCGATGAAGGCGATCCGCGAGGCCGAGTGGAGCGGCCTTTCGGCTCCCGCGGTCAAGTTCTCGCCGCACGCCACTCAAGGGAAGGCCCTCTAGCACCGTGCGCCTCGTCTTCGCCGGAACCCCGGAAACCGCCCTGCCGTCGCTCCGGGCGCTGCTCGACTCGCCCCGGCACGAGGTGGTGGCCGTGGTGACCCGGCCGGACGCCCAGTCGGGGCGGGGCCGCAAGGTCCACTCCAGCCCCGTGGCGGAGCTGGCCGAGTCCGCCGGGGTCGAGGTGCTCAGGCCGGCCAAGGCGGGTGACCCGCAGTTCCTCGACAGGCTCAGGCAGATCGAGCCCGACTGCTGCCCGGTGGTCGCCTACGGCGCGCTGCTGCCTCAGGCGGCGCTCGACATCCCGCGCCACGGCTGGATCAACCTGCACTTCTCGCTGCTGCCCGCGTGGCGGGGCGCCGCTCCCGTGCAGCACGCCGTGCTGCACGGCGACCCCATCACCGGGGCCGCGACGTTCCAGATCGTCAAGGAGCTCGACGCCGGGCCCGTCTACGGCGTCGTGACCGAGGAGATCAGGCCCACCGACACCAGCGGCGAGCTGCTGGCCCGCCTCGCCGAGTCGGGCGCCGGGCTGCTCGCGGCGACGCTCGACGGCGTGCAGGACGGCAAGCTGGACGCCCGCCCGCAGCCCGCCGACGGCATCAGCTACGCCCACAAGATCGACGTGGTCGACGCCCGGGTCGACTGGACGGCGCCCGCGATGCGCGTCGACCGGCTCGTCCGAGCCTGCACGCCCGCTCCGGGCGCCTGGGCCGAGTTCCGCGGCGGGCGGCTCAAGCTCGGCCCCGTCCGGCCGGTGCAGGACGCCACGGCGCTGGTCCCCGGCGTGGGGACGCTCGCGCCCGGCGAGATCGCCGTCGCCAAGAACACCGTCCTGGTGGGCACCGCGAGCCACCCGGTGCTGCTCGGCGAGGTCCAGCCGCAGGGCAAGCGCCAGATGACGGCCGGCGAGTGGGCACGCGGTGCCCGCGTCGAGGCCGGCGACCGGCTCGGCTGACCCGGACATGGGCGGACGCGAAGCTGGTGGGGATCGGGCAGACCGGTCGGACATGACTACGGGGGAAATGTGACGCCGGGGGACAGACAGGCGGGCCGGTCGAAGAACGGGGGCCGTGCCCACGGGAAGCGGCCGAAGCCGGTGCGCGACGAGGCGCGCAACGTCGCCTACGATCTCCTGCGGGCCGTCGACGAGCGCGACGCCTACGCCAACCTGCTGATGCCCACGCTGCTGCGCGAGCGCGGCCTGGCCGGGCGGGACGCCGCGCTGGCGACCGAGCTGGCCTACGGCACCCTGCGCGGCCTCGGCACCTACGACGAGATCATCGCAGCGTGCAGCGACCGGCCCCCCGAGGAGATCGACCCTCCGCTGCTCGACGCCATCCGCATCGGCGTCCACCAGCTCCTGAAGACCCGGGTGCCCCCGCACGCCGCCGTCAGCGCGACCGTCGACCTCGTACGGCTGCGCATCGGCGTGGGCGCCTCCAAGTTCGCCAACGCGATCCTGCGCAAGGTCGCCACCAGGGACTTCCACCAGTGGCTGCCCATCGTGGCCCCGAGCTTCGAGGACGACCCGATCGGCCATCTCGCCGTCGCCCACAGCCACCCCCGGTGGATCACCTCGGCGCTCCGTGACGCCGTGGGGGGCGACGCCGAGGAGACCGCCGCGCTGCTCGCCGCCGACAACGAGCGTCCGGGGGTGACCCTGGTCGCCTGGCCGGGGCGCAGCACGGTCGGCGAGCTGGTCGACGGGGGCGCCGTCCCCGCGCGCTACTCGCCGTACGCGGCCTATCTGCCCGAGGGCGACCCGGCCTCGATCGAGGCGGTGTCGCAGGGCCGCGCGGCCGTCCAGGACGAGGCCAGCCAGCTTGTGGCCCTGGCCCTGACGCGGGTGCCGGTGGAGGGTTCCGACCGCCTGTGGCTCGACATGTGCGCCGGCCCGGGGGGCAAGGCGGGGCTGCTCGACGCGCTCGCCATCCAGGACGGGCGCCACCTGCTGGCCTCCGACCAGCGGTTCCACCGCGCCAGGCTGGTGTGGAAGGCGACGCGCAGGGCCGGGGTCGTCACCGCCGACGGCACCGAGCCCGCCTGGCGGGCCTCGGCGTTCGACCGGGTGCTGGTGGACGCGCCGTGTACGGGTCTCGGCGCTCTGCGCCGTCGTCCCGAGGCGCGCTGGCGGCGCTCCCCCGAGAGCGTGCCGGAGCTGGCCGCGCTCCAGCGCCGCCTGCTCGGCTCGGCCCTGGACGCCGCCCGGCCGGGCGGCGTCGTGGCCTACGTCACCTGCTCGCCGCACCTGGCCGAGACCCAGGCCGTGGTCGGCGACGTGGCGAAACGCCGCAGCGACGTGGAGATCCTCGACGCCCCCGCGTTCCTGGACGAGGTCGACCATCTCGGCGACGGGCCGTACGCCCAGTTCTGGCCGCACCACCACGGCACCGACGCGATGTTCCTGGCCCTGCTCCGCAAGGGGTCCTGACCGGCGCTCCTCGCCGGGGCGGTGGCGAGCAGTGATGATCGTACAAAGTGGAAGGGGCGACATGTCATATCCGGAGCCGACGTACTTCGCCGCCGAGGGCGAAGTCAGCGCGACGTACCGGCGTGCCGGGCACGCGGCCGAGCTGACCATCGGCCAGGGCGGCACGGAGGTCAGCTACCTGGCCACCGGCGCGACGACGAACGGCCAGTTCGGCCTGTACCGGTGGGACATGGGCCCGAAGCCCAGCGGGCCGAGCGCCCACTTCCACCGCACGATGTCGGAGTCGTTCTACGTCCTGTCCGGGACGATCCGCCTCTACAACGGCGACACGTGGATCGAGGCGACCCCGGGCGACTTCCTGCACGTGCCGGAGGGCGGTGTCCACGCGTTCCGCAACGAGTCGGGTGAGCCCGCGTCGATGCTGCTGCACTTCGCTCCGGGCGCGCCGCGCGAGGCCTACTTCGAGGAGCTCGCCGAGATCGCCGCCACCGGCCGCGGCCTGACCCCCGAAGAGTGGACCGACCTCTACCTACGCCACGACCAGTACATGGTCTGACCCGGGTGGCGACGGGGACGAGGCCCGCGAGATCCCCGTGCCCCGCCGCCTGGTCATCCGGCAGAGCACCGCCGGAGGACGTGACCGGGCGCGGACGTCCTAGACTGCGGCATCATGGCCGTACAGATTTCACCAAGCATCCTCACCGCCGACTTCGCCCGACTGGCGGACGTGGCCGCCAAGGTCGCGGGCGTGGCCGACTGGCTGCACGTCGACGTGATGGACAACCACTTCGTGCCCAACCTCACCATCGGGCTGCCGGTGGTCGAGTCGCTGCTCAAGGCGACCGACCTGCCGCTCGACTGCCACTTGATGATCGAGGACCCTGACCGCTGGGCCCCCGCCTACGCCGAGGCGGGGGCGGGCAGCGTCACGATCCACGCCGAGGCCGCCAAGGCCCCGGTGCGGACCCTGCGCCAGATCAGGTCCGCCGGCGCGAGGGCGGGGTTCGCCCTGAACCCGGGCACGGCGGTCCAGGACTACGAGGACCTGCTCAGCGAGATCGACATGCTCCTGGTGATGACCGTCGAGCCCGGGTTCGGCGGGCAGTCCTTTCTCGACATCATGCTCCCGAAGATCCGCAAGGCGCACGAGCTGATCGGCAAGCACGGCGGCGAGATCTGGCTCCAGGTGGACGGCGGGGTCTCGGCCAAGACCATCGAGCGCTGCGCCGAGGCCGGCGCCGACGTGTTCGTCGCCGGCAACGCGGTCTACGGCTCCGACGACCCGGCGAGGGCCGTACAGGACCTCCGCGCCCAGGCCGAGCGCGCGCTCTAGCGCCGGACCGCCTGCCTTCGCCGCGTCTCCCTTTCCCCTCGCCGCGATGCGGTGGGGATCCAAGCCAGGGCGGGGAGAGCCCCTGGGTTCTCCCCGCCCTGATGCGCACCGGCCCGAGCCCTGCCGTGAGCGGGGCCCGGGCCGGTGGGCCTAGCCGCGCAGTCGTGCGATCAGGGCTTCCGCGTCGCGGACGAGCACGTCGCGTACATCCGGGTCGGTCACCTTCTGCGGGTCACGGGCGAACTCCGTGAACTGGTCCAGCTTCTTGATCGCCTTGGCGGGCGCGTCCTTGCCCGCCTGCTTCTCGGCCTCCTTGAGTTGCGCCGCGAGCGAGCCGCTGTGCACCTTTCCCGCCGCACTGAAGGCGTCAAGGAGAGCGCCGAGGTCGGTGAAGGAGGTCGTGACCTCGAACGTGACGGTCTGCTTGGTGGTCTGCCCTGCCTTGTCCTTCGCTGTGACGGTCAGCGTGTGCCGGCCGAGCGCCAGTTTCCACAGGGCGAGCGGCTGCCCGGAGACGACCGCCTTGTCGTCGATCGTCGCCGTCACGCTCGCCACGCCCGAGGTCGCGTCGGACGCCGAGAAGACGGGCGTGACCGAGGCCGAGTCGCCGTACTGCCTGGCCTCCACCCCGCTCACCGACAGCGCCGGGGCGGTCTTGTCGATCCGCACCGTGATGGTGCCGACCTGCGAGACGTTGCCGCCGTTGTCGGTCGCCCGGTAGCGCACCTCGGTCGTGCCCTCGGTGCTCAGGGTGACCGGGTTGTTGGCGTTCGACCAGGTCGTGCCGCCGTTGAGCGAATACTGACGGCTCGACACCGTGCCGTTGTCGGTGGCGGTGACCGTCAGCGTGACGTTGCCGGTGTACCAGCCGTTCTCGCCGCCGGGCTGGGCCGGGTTGAGCGTCGCCGAGACCGTCGGCGGCGTCTTGTCGGCGGCGCCGTCGCCCACGAAGGTGAACGCGTCGACGTCGACGCCGCCCGTCGAGGTGACGTACAGCTTGCCGCTGCCCGTGGGGGCGTTCGGCAGCCCGGTGGTGACCGTCTGCCAGCCCGTCCCCGCGGGCACCGTGACGGTCGCGAACGGCGCGGCCGCCGGGGAGTTCCAGCGCAGCGACAGCGTGCCCGCGCCGGAGGCCTGCGTCTTCACCGACGTGATGCCGGCGAGGTTCACCGGGTCATAGGCGATCCAGTCCCCGGCGTCGAACGAGGTGATCTTGCTCAGCCCGGACGCGGTCTCGTCCGGGGTCCTGGTGACGCCGCTGAGGGCGTCGGCGTGCTCGGCCTGCATGAGCTTGGGGTTGAGGATGAGCGTCGTGTCGCCGAGCGCGCCGGGGATGCCGTTGGCGCCGTTGTCCCGGTAGCTCACCACGACGACGCCGAAGATGTTCTCGGTCACGCCGTGGTCGGGCGCGTCCGCGGGCGTGGCCCACGCGCCCGTACAGCCGGTGCCGGTGGTGATCGGGTGGGCGTGGGTGTCGTGGCCGAGGCCGAACGTCCACTGCACCCTGCCGCAGACGGGGCTGTTCCCGTCCTCCTCGTCGGTGACCTCCACGCGGAACGGCACGGCGTTGCCCCAGTCGATGAACGCGCCGTCGCCGGGAGTGGCGATGGTCACCTTCGGCGCGGTGTTGCCCACGCTGATCTCGATGGTGGTCAGCCCGAACTTGCCCTGCGCGTCGGTCACCCGCAGCCGGGCGATGTACTGGCCGAGCTTGTCGTAGGTGTGCGAGGCGGTGACGCCCGTGGCGTCGAAGGAGCCGTTGCCGTCGAAGTCCCACTCGTAGGTCAGCTGGCCCGGCTCGGTGTCGGTGGACGCCGCGCCGCTGAACCCGACGGTGAGGGGAGCGGTGCTGCTGGACCGCTTGTCGACGGCGATCTTCGCCTGGGGCGACTTGTTCCCCGGCGTGTAGTCGATGCGGTACAGGCCCGCCTCGGGGTTCTCGCGGAAGAAGCCGTTGCCGTAGTCGAGCACGTACAGCGAGCCGTCGGGGCCGAACTCGATGTCCATCGGGCTGTCGGTGATGGGCATCGCCATCTTCTTCAGCTCGCTGTTCGGCAGGAACTGCTCGATCGCGGTGACCGGCCCGTCCGAGCCCGTCACGGTGAACGCGGCCAGGTAGTCCTGCGAGAACTCCGCGAAGAAGAACTTCTTGTCCCAGTACTGCGGGAACTTGGTGGGCGAGGGGTTGTCCGCGTCGTAGTGGTAGACCGGGCCGCCCATCGGGCCCTGGCCGTTCTGCTGCAGGTCGAAGTCGGTGAGCCCGGCCCACTCGGCGGGCTGGTGGGTGTTGTTGTCGCCGTAGTACAGGTCCGCCGGCGTCGCGGGCGGCAGCTTGTCCAGGCCGGAGTTCCACCGGGAGGTGTTCGACGGCCCTGCCGCGCAGTCGAACCACTCACGCGGCGTGGCGGTGGCGAAGTTCCAGTTGTTGTAGTTGAAGTTGTCGCCCGTGCAGTACGGCCAGCCGGCGTTCACCGGCTTGGTGATGGGGGTGACGTTCCACTCCACGTACCCCATCGGGCCGCGGGCCGCGTCCGGAGCGCCGGCGTCGGGGCCGTAGTCGCCCCAGGAGACCGTGCCGGTGCCGGGGTCGACGTCCATGCGGAACGGGTTCCGCACGCCCGTCACGAAGATCTCCGGACGGGTCTTCGCGGTCCCCACCGGGAACAGGTTGCCGGCGGGGATCGTGTACGAGCCGTCGGCCCCCACCTTGATCCGGAGGATCTTGCCCCGCAGGTCGTTGCTGTTGCCCGCGCCGCGCCGCGAGTCGAAGCCGGGGTTCATGCCCGGGGCGTCGTTGTTGGGCGCGAAACCGTTGGCCCCGGGGGCGCTCGCCGGGGTGTTGTCACCGGTCGCGAGGTAGAGGTTGCCGTCGTCGTCCCAGTCGAAGTCGCCGGCGACGTGGCAGCACTGCCCGCGCTGCGTCTCGACCTTGATGATGACCTGCTCGGTGGTCAGGTCCAGGGCGTCACCGGTCCACTTGAACCGGGAGAGCTGGTTGTAGCCCTTCCACTGGTTCCAGTACGTCTCGTCGGCGCCGGCGGGCACGGCGTTCGGCGAGGCGCCGGTGGGGGTGGTCTCCGGGTAAGGCGCCGTCATGGTCTTCGGCGCGTAGTAGACGTAGACCCACTTGTTGTCGGCGAAGTCCGGGTCGATCCCGATCGTCTGGAGACCGTCCTCGGAGTTGTTGTAGACCGGGATGGTATTAATGATCTTGGTGATGCCGGTGGCGGGATCGGTCAGCCGGATGTCGCCGGTGCGCGCGGTGTGCAGCACGCGCCTGTCGGGCAGCACCGCCATGTCGATCGGCTCGCCGACGCTCTTGCTGAGGGTGATCTTCTCGTAGCTGGACCACTCGGTCGCGGGGTCGTGCCCCGGGTGCGCGTAGGCGGGGACGGCGCCGGGCGCCGTCAGCGACAGTGCCATGGCGGCCACGACACCGCCGAGCAGGGTACGGGTAAGCTTCAACAGCTGCGCCTCTTCTTCTGGGGGGGCTCAGATAGAGGGCGGGCCGCCACGCGTGCCGCTGCAAGGAGCACGTGGCGGTCCGCCGGGGACCGTCGGGGTTCGCTACCCCCGCAGCGCGGCCATGTTGTCGTAGCTCACCTCGGCGTACTGCAGTGACTGCCCCGGGTTGGCCGTGCCGCCGGGGGCGTTGTCCTGCTCGTACATCGGGTTGTGGGATCCCTTGGCGCCCACGCCCCTGAAGAAGGCGGCGTAGTCGATGTCACCGGTGCCGAAGGGCACCATGTCGTAGCCGTTGCCGGTCGCCGGGTTGGACCTGCCGTCCTTGGCGTGGAACAGCGGGAAGCGCTTGGTGTTCGGCCTGACCACCGACAGCGGGTCGAAGATGTCGGTCTGGACCGAGCCGTCGGGCGCGGTGAACGTACGGTGCTTGTACTGGGCCACGTGCGCCCAGAAGATGTCCATCTCCAGGTGGACGGCCTTGGGGTCGCTGATCTGGAGGAAGTACTCCAGCCTGCGGATGCCCGACGAGCGGGTGGGCCGGCCCTGCGCGTCGAGCGGGCCGCTGTCGAGCAGGAAGCTGTACGCCACGTCGTGGTTGTGAGTGTAGAGCTTGAGCCCGGCGTCGCGGGCGATCGAGCCGAGCGCGTTCCACTTGGCGGCGGCGATGTCCCAGTCGGCCTTGTAGGCGCTGCCCGTGGGGTCGTTGCCCGTCCCCACGTGGTCCATGCCGAGGATGTTGGCGATCTCCAGGTGCTGCTTGAAGCGGTCCAGGTCGGGCTGGGTGAACGGCCACGAGCCCGGGATGTAGCCGTGGTTGCCCTGCGCTTTGAGGCCGTTGTCGTCCAGCCACCCACGCAGCAGTCGGGCGCCGGCGACGCTCTCCAGGTTCGCGCCCCCCTCGGAGTTGGCGTGCTGGGTGTAGCCCGCGAACTCGACCTGCGCGTAGCCGATCCGCCCGAGCTCCTCGAAGACCTTGCGGAAGCCGGAGGCCAGGGGGGTCGAGTTCGGGTCGCGCGAGATCGCGTCCCGGACGGTGTACAGGATGATGCCGCGCCTGGGCGGCGGGATGAGGACGCCGTTCGGGCCGGCGGCCGCGCGGGCCGCGGACCCGAGCCCGCCGACCGCGGTGACGGCGGCCACCGCGGTGACCCCGGTCGTGGCCGCCAGGAACTGACGCCGGTTGAGCCCCAGACCGCGGCGCAGCGCGCCGCCCACCTGGATCTCCTCTTCGTGTGCACTCATTGCGTTGTACTCCCGCCTTGCGCGTGGGTGGTGAAGAACGTGCTGGTCCCCGATGCCGTGGCAGAGCTGGTGGCCGGCTCCTTTCCGTTCCGGACGCAGCGACTCCCTCGGCACTTGTGGCCCCGGTGTGCTGCCGGTCGATGCCGCCGCTCGGCTCACTCCAGCCCCTTGTTACTGTGCGAAGAACTTGGCGTGGAAGTTACGCGGCTTTTGCCGGTTTTGGAAGAAGTTTCGTCATCTCAATTTGGACTTTTCCTCACAGCTGGACAAAGTCCCTGCTTAGACCGGTTTGTCCCTGGTGACCGGATGTGTCGAGGCGAGGCGCGGTGGACCCTCCGGCCGGCCGGGCGGCTCCAGTGTGGACCCTTGCCAGTGGCGGATGTCCTACCTAGGATCCGAAATGTCGCAGTAATGCGCTGTATCACCGCGATGATGGAGATCTGCCGTGCGCCTTGTCGATGGCCGACCGGCCGTGGACCCGCGGCTAGGCGTGCGCGGCGAACACGTGGTCGCTGATCAGGCGGGTCGCCCCGAGGACGCCCGCGGTGTCCCCCAGCTCGGACAGCACGATGGGGAGGTTCCCCGTGGCCAGGGGCAGAGACCGCTGGTAGACGACGCTGCGGACCTGGGCGAGCAGCACGTGGCCGAGCCCGGCCACCCCGCCCGCGATGATCACCAGGCCGGGGTTGAAGAAGCTCACCAGGCTCGCGAGCACCCTGCCGACCCGCCGGCCCCCGTCACGGACCATGCTCAGCGCCATCGCGTCGCCCGCGACGGCCCCCGCCCCGACGTCCTCCGCCGTGAGCGCGCCCCTCTCGGCGAGCAGCGCGGTGAGGAACGCGGAACGGCCGGACCGCCCCGCCGCGAGGGCGTCCCTGGCCAGGGCGGCGCCTCCGAAGTAGGCCTCCAGGCAGCCGGTGTTGCCGCAGGCGCACATGGGGCCGTGGTCGTCGACCTGGATGTGCCCGATGTCGCCCGCGCTGCCGGTCACCCCGTGGTAGATCTGGCCGTCGACCACGATGCCGCACCCGATGCCGGTCCCGATCTTCACGAGGAGGAAGTCGTCCACCGACCTGGCGAGCCCGGCGTGCAGCTCGCCGAGCGCCATGATGTTCACGTCGTTGTCGACGAGCACGGGACAGCCGAGCTCCTCGCTCATCGCCTCCCGCACCGGGTAGCGGTCCCAGCCGGGCATGATCGGGGGCGCCACCGGCACGCCCTCGGGGAAGCTGACCGGACCCGGCAGGCCGACGCCTGTGCCGTGGATCTCGCCGGCGATGCCCCTGGCCCGCAGCTTGTCCAGCAGCTCCCGGGCCTGGGCGAGGACGGCGGCCGGGCCCTCGCGGATGTCCGCCGGGGCGGACAGGTGCCCGAGCACCTCCAGCTCGCCGTTGGTCACCGCCACGTCGATCGACGTGGCGCCGATGTCGATGCCGGCGAACCGCAGGTCCGACGCGATGCGCACGATGCCGGAGCGCCGGCCGCCACGGGAGGCCGCCAGCCCGGCGGGCTCCACGAGCCCGAGATCGGCGAGCCGGTCGAGCTCCACGGCCAGCTTCGACCGGGAGAGCCGGACGACGTCGCCGAGCTCGGCGCGCGAGCGTGGGCCCTCTCCGCGCAGGAGCAGGAGGAGCCGCGACTGATGGATGTTTTCGGGGCGAGCTGTCATTCGCCGGACGCGCCCTCCAGGTCGGGGACTGCGCGAGTGAGGATGGCTACCTACGCGGGCACCGCGCGAAGTTCTGCCGCATAGTACCCCTTCTTCCTCTCACTGGACAAAGTCCGGTCAGACCAGGCCTCCGGTGGCGAGGATGTTCTGCCCGGTCACCCAGCGGCCGTCGGGACCGGCGAGGAACGCCACGACGTCGGCCACGTCCGAGGGCTGCCCGACGCGGCGGAGCGGGGTGATCGCGGAGACCATGCGCAGCCGGTCGGCCGGATTGGTGGCCCGCAGCAGGTCGGTGTCGGTGGCGCCGGGGGAGACGGTGTTCACGGTGACGCCGCGCGGGCCGAGCTCCTGCGCCGCGACGGCGGTGAGCTGCTCAAGCGCCCCCTTGCTGGCGGCGTACGGCGCGATGCCGGGCGCCGGGCGGGCGGTGTTGAGGGTGGAGATGTTGACGATGCGGCCCCCGTCGCGCAGGTGCCTCGCGGCGTACCGGATGATGACGAAGGCCGACCTCGCGTTGACCGTCATGACGCGGTCGAACAGCTCGTCGCCGGTCTCGGCGATGGGGGCCGGGGTGAAGGTCGCGGCGGCGTTGTTGACGACGATGTCGAGGGCTCCGAGAAGCTCGGCGGCCCTCTCCATCACCCGCTCGGCGGATCCTGGCTCGCCCAGGTCGGCCTGGATCCCGTGGGCCGCGCCGTCCTCGGCCTTCACCGTCTCCTCGACCTCCGCCGCGGCCCCGGCGTTGCTCGCGTACGTGAACACGACCTCGGCGCCGTCGCGGGCGAGCCGTTCCACGATCGCCCTGCCGATGCCCCGGGACCCTCCGGTGACGACGGCCATCTTCCCCTGAAGCGCTGCCACTGCTGCCTCCACCCTCGTTCGCCTGTCACGGGCCTGGCTCGAACCTATGGCGTCGCGACGATCAGTGCCAGGGGAGGAGGCGGACGCGGTCAGGCGAGCGCCGGGTCCAGGACGATCTCCTTCTCGCCGTGGGTGGTGGGCTCCTCGGGGAAGTGGCAGGCGGTGAGGTGACCCTCGCGGTTGCCGCCGATCTGGATCAGCGGCGGCTCCTCGGCCGCGCACTTCTCCTTGGCCTTCCAGCACCGCGTGCGGAACCGGCAGCCGGACGGCGGGTCGATCGGCGAGGGCACGTCCCCGGCCAGGCGGATCCGCTCGGTCGCGACGCCCTCCTCGGGCACCGCCACCTCGGGCACGGCGGACAGCAGCGCGTGGGTGTAGGGGTGGCGGGGCCGCTCGTAGATCGAATCCCGGTCGCCGACCTCGACGATCTTGCCGAGGTACATCACGGCCACGCGCTGGGAGACGTGCCGTACCACCGCGAGGTCGTGGGCGATGAACAGGAACGCGATGCCGAGGTCGCGCTGGAGCTGCTGCAGGAGGTTGACCACCTGGGCCTGGATGGACACGTCCAGCGCGGACACCGGCTCGTCGGCCACGATGAGCTTGGGAGACAGGGCCAGCGCGCGGGCGACGCCGATGCGCTGCCGCTGTCCTCCGGAGAACTCGTGGGGGAACCGGTTGTAGTGCTCGGGGTTGAGGCCGACGATCTCCAGCAGCTCCTGGACGCGCTTCTGCCGCCCGCCTTCGGGCTGGATCCCGTTGACCTCCATGGGCCCGCTGATGATCGTGCCCACGGTGTGACGCGGGTTCAGCGACGAGTACGGGTCCTGGAAGATCATCTGGATCTCGGAGCGGATCGGCTTCAGCTCGCGGCGGCTGGCGTGGCTGATGTCGTTGCCACGGTAGCGGATCGTGCCGGCCGTCGGTTCGAGCAGCCGGGCGACCAGGCGGCCGGTGGTGGACTTGCCGCAACCCGACTCGCCCACCAGGCCGAGGGCCTCGCCGGCCCCCACGGTCAGGTCGATGCCGTCCACGGCGTGCACGCGCCCGACCTGGCGCTTGAAGACCATCCCGCCCATGACGGGGAAGTGCTTGGTCAGGCCGGACAGCTCCAGCAGAGTCTCGGTCACAGTCGTTCCTTGATGGTGCCGTCGAAGATTTCCCGCTTCTGCGCGAGCGTCAGGTAGCAGGCGTCCCTGTGTCCCTCCGCCGGGGACAGCTCGGGCCGCTCGCGGGCGCACAGATCGGAACCGACCACCTGGCGGTAGTCGCACCGGGGGTGGAAGGGACAGCCCGGAGGGGGGTTGAGCAGGCTGGGCGGCGTGCCGCGCACGGGCAGCAGCGGAAGGTCCACGTTGGAGTTCAGCTTCGGCATCGAGCCGAGCAGGCCCCAGGTGTAGGGATGGTGCGGCTCGCGCAGCACCTGCTGGACGCTGCCCTGCTCGACCGACCGCCCCGCGTACATCACCAGCACGTTGTGCGCGGTCTTGGCCACCACGCCGAGATCGTGGGTGATCAGGATGATGGAGGTGCCGAAGTCCTGCTGGAGGTCATTGAGCAGGTCGAGGATCTGCGCCTGCACGGTGACGTCCAGGGCGGTCGTCGGCTCGTCGGCGATGAGCAGGTCCGGGTCGCACACCAGCGACATGGCGATCATGACGCGCTGGCGCATGCCGCCGGAGAACTGGTGGGGGTAGTCGTCCACCCGGGTCTTGGCGTGGGGGATGCCCACCCGCTCCAGCATCTCGACGGCCCGTGCCCGGGCGTCCTTCTTGCTGGCGCCCTTGTGCTTGCGGTAGACCTCGGAGATCTGCCGGCCGACCGTGTGGTACGGCGACAGCGAGGTCAGCGGGTCCTGGAAGATCATGGCGACCCGGTTGCCGCGGAGCTTCTCCATCGTGGCGCGGTCGGCGCCGATGAGCTCCTGGTCCTCCAGCCAGATCTCCCCGCCCATCTTGGTGTGGGCCGGGTCGTGCAGGCCGAGGATCGCCAGGTTGGAGACCGACTTGCCCGACCCGGACTCGCCCACGATGCCGAGGGTGGTGCCCTTCTCCAGGTCGAACGAGAGGCCGTCCACCGCGTGGACGACGCCGTCCTCGGTGCTGAACTCCACCGAAAGGTCGCGGACCGACAGGAACGGCCCGGGACCACGCGGTGCAACGGGCTCGCGGTCCCAGGTGACGGTGGTCACTTGCTGCTCCTCGGAGTCGTACGTGTGCGCATGGCCGGTCAGCCCAGCCTGACGCGCGGGTCGATGAAGGCGTAAAGGATGTCCACCACGATGTTCAGCAACACGATCGCGAACGCTCCCACCAGGGTGACACCGAGAAGCATGGGCAGGTCGGTGTTCTGCACGGCGCGTACGGCCAGTTCGCCGATGCCGTGCAGCGTGAACGTCTGCTCGGTGATGATCGCGCCGCCGAGGAGGGTGGCGAGGTCCACGCCGAAGATGGTGACGATGGGGATCATCGCGCCACGCCAGGCGAACCGGAGGAAGACCGTGCGGCTCGACATGCCCTTGGCCCGCGCCGTGCGCACGTAGTCCTCGGCGAGCTGCTCCACCATCACCGACCTGGTCATGCGGGTGTAGTTGGCGGTGAAGATGATCGACAGCACGACCCACGGGATCAGCAGGTGGATGAACCACCCGAGCGGGTCCTCGGTGAACGGGACGTACGAGGGGCGCGGTAGCAGGCCGAGGCTGTCCACGATGAAGAAGACCAGGATGGGCCCGATGAAGTAGATCTGCAGCGAGGCGCCGACCACCGACGACGTGCTGGCGATCTTGTCGAGCGGCTTCCCCTGCTGCCAGGCCGCGATCATGCCGGTGACGATGCCGAAGCTCAGGAGCACGGCCGCCGCGCCGATGGTCACCGAGAGGGTGACGGGGAAGCGGTCGATGATGGCCGAGAAGACGGGCTCCTGGGTGGCGAACGAGTAACCGAGGCAGGGCGCGAAGCACTCGCCGAACTGCACGAGGTCGCGCCCGGCGAAGATGCCGATCAACCAGTGCCAGTACTGCAGGAACAGCGGCTCGTCCATGCCCAGGTTGTGGCGGATCAGCGCGAGGTTCTGGGGTGGGCAGATCTTCCCGCAGAAGGCCCGGGCGGGGTCGCGGGGGATCGCGTAGAAAAGGAAGAACGTGACGGCACTGATGATCAGCAGGATCACGACTGCGCCGATGAGTCGACGGACGAAAAACCGGAACATGGCCTCGGGCTTCTTCTCCTGCTGGGTGGGACTGAGAGCCGCGGGGGGGGGGGGGGGGGCGGCGGGGGGGGCGAGGTTGGGTGGAAGTGTTTTATGA
>NZ_JBEZFH010000149.1:0-19057 GCF_040649355.1 Sphaerisporangium sp. NPDC049002
CCCGATGACGAGGCTGCGGGTCACGAACAACGTCATCGTCGACCAGATCGCCGACGGTCTCAACTTCCACACCGGCGTCACGAACTCGGCCCGGCAGAGCCAGGCTCAGCCCTCGTAAGCGGCAGAGGATCAGCCGCGCCGTCCAGTACGTCATCCTGGTGGCCGCGCTCCTCGCCGTCGTCCTCCTGACCAACTGGCAGGGACTCGCCGAGAACTTCACCAAGATGGACGTGGCGAAGCAGGCGCTCCCCGACGTGTTCACGGTCGCGCTCAAGAACACGATCATCTACACCGTCGGCGGCTTCGTCTTCGGCTCGCTGGGCGGCCTCCTGCTCGCCCTGATGCGGCTCTCGTCGGTGCGGCCGTACCGCTGGATCGCGACCATCTACATCGAGATCTTCCGCGGCCTTCCCGCCCTGCTGATCTTCCTGCTCATCCTGTTCCTGCCGCTCGCGCTGCCCGGCTTCGAGGTTCCGGGCGGTACGTACGGCCAGGGCGTGCTGGGCCTGACGATCGTGAGCGCGGCGTACATGGCCGAGACCCTCCGGGCCGGCCTGCAGGCCGTGCCGAAGGGGCAGGCCGAGGCGGCGCGCTCGCTCGGCATGTCGCACTCGCGGGCGATGGTCTCGGTGGTCATCCCGCAGGCCATCCGCATCGTGATCCCGCCGACGACCAACCAGTTCGTGTCGCTGCTCAAGGACTCCTCGCTGGTGCTGTTCCTCGGTGTGAGCGGCGAGTACGTCGAGCTGACGAAGTTCGGCAACGACCTCGCCTCGACGACCAGCAACGCCACCCCGATCCTGGTGGTCGGCCTGACGTACCTGCTCGTCACGATCCCGCTGGGCTACCTGGCGGGCCGCCTCGAAAACCGTCAGGCGAAGGGACGGTGACCCCGGTGACGCACGCGGTCGAGATCAAGGACCTGCACAAGTCGTTCGGCGAGCTGGAAGTGCTCAAAGGCGTCGACTTCACCGTCGACGAGGGCCAGGTCGTCTGTGTCATCGGCCCCTCCGGATCAGGCAAGTCGACGCTGCTCCGCTGCGTCAACCTGCTCGAAGAGCCCAGCAAGGGCAGCGTGACCGTGGGCGGCGTCGAACTGACCGACCCGGACGTCGACATCGACGCCGCGCGGCGCAGGCTCGGCATGGTCTTCCAGTCGTTCAACCTGTTCCCGCACATGTCGGTGCTGCAGAACGTCATGATCGCCCAGCGGCGGGTGCTCAAGCGGGGCAGGGCCGACGCCGAGCGCATCGCGCGGGAGAACCTTGAGAAGGTGGGCGTCGCGGCCAAGTGCGACGCCTTCCCTCCGCAGCTCTCCGGAGGCCAGCAGCAGCGGGTCGCGATCGCCCGGGCCCTCGCCATGGACCCGGCGCTCATGCTGTTCGACGAGCCGACCTCCGCGCTCGACCCTGAGCTGGTGGGCGACGTGCTGTCGGTCATGCGCAAGCTCGCGCACGACGGCATGACGATGCTGGTGGTCACCCACGAGATGAGCTTCGCGCGGGAGGTGGCCGACCGCGTGGTGTTCATGGACGGCGGGGTGATCGTCGAGGAGGGCCCGCCCGACCAGGTGATCGGCAATCCCCAGCACGCCCGCACGCGCACGTTCCTCAAGAGGGTGCTGGACCCGACCCACTCGGAGGACGACGGCGCGACCGGCGAGGAAGGGGCCCCGGCGGCCTCGCCGCCCGCCCTCTGAGGTCGCCGCCTGGAAGTCCCTGTCATGGCGCACCGATGTTATGGCGCACCGATCCCCGCCGGCCCCCGGCCCGCGGGGATCGGGCCTTTCCGGGGCTGGAAGGCACAGCGAGCCCGCGGGTGATCTTTGGGGCCATGTAGGGCTTCCCCGGCCGCACACGTTGTCTACTCGACCACCCACGGGCTCTGGCGTCCACAACGCTAGCGAGCTATGAGGCCCCCGTGCATGGAGAGTCGCAAATCGTGGTCCGATAAAGACCAAATATCACGGGGCGTCACGAAGCATGCAGGTGAGTCGCGAAGTGCAGACGCGCCGCCCCTCGTCGTCGGTGATCTCGATGTCGTACGTGGCGAGACTGCGCCCGCCGTGCAGGAGGGTGGCGACGCCGGTGACATGGCCCGAGGTGGCCGAGCGGTGGTGGGTCGCGCTGATCTCGATGCCCATGGCACGCCGGCCCTCCCCGGCGTGCAGGGCCGCGCCGGTGGACCCGATGGTCTCGGCGAGCACGCAGGAGGCGCCCCCGTGGAGGAGGCCGTACGGCTGGGTGTTGCCCTCGACCGGCATCCTGGCGACGACCCGCTCGGCCGTGACCTCGATGAACTCGATGCCCATGGTGGCGATCAAGGTGCCCTTGTAGTCGCCGCCCAACGTTTCGAGGCGGGTGAGATCCTCGGGGTTCGTCATGGTCAAGGGGACGCCTCCAGTTGCACAGGGCGGAGTGTTCTGTCGTACATGGAGACTAGGCTGCGGGTGTGCCGAAGAAGGAACCGACCCCCGCACGTGACCGCCTGCTTCTCCTCGACGGGCATTCACTCGCGTACCGCGCGTTCTACGCGTTGAAGGACGCGAACCTCACCACGACCGACGGCCAGCACACCGAGGCGGTGTACGGCTTCACCTCGATGCTGATCAACGTCCTTCGCGACGAGCAGCCGAGCCACGTCGTCGTGTGCTTCGACCGGTCGGAGCCCACCTTCCGCCACGAGGCCTACGAGCACTACAAGGCCAACCGCCAGGAGACCCCTGAGGACTTCCGCGGCCAGGTCAGCCTGATCTTCGAGGTGCTCGACGCGCTCCGCGTGCCCTACCTGTCCCTCGCGGGCTACGAGGCCGACGACCTGATCGCCACGCTCGCCGACAGCGCCGCCCGGCGGGACATGGACGTGCTGATCGTCACCGGCGACCGCGACGCCCTCCAGCTGGTGAACGACCGCGTCACGCTGCTGATGACCCGCCGCGGCATCAGCGACATGACGCGGTTCGACCCCGCCGCCGTCGTCGAGAAGTACGGCCTGACTCCCGCGCAGTATCCCGACTTCGCCGCCCTGCGCGGCGACCCCAGCGACAACCTCCCCAACATCCCGAGTGTGGGGGAGAAGACCGCCGCCAAGTGGGTCAAGGAGTTCGGCTCGCTCACCGAGCTGGTCGCCCGGGTCGACGAGGTCAAGGGCAAGGTCGGCGACAAGCTCCGCGAGCACCTCGGCCAGGTGATCCACAACCGCCAGCTCACCGAGCTCCGGCGCGACGTCCCGCTCGACGCCGACGTCGCCGGCCTCAAGATGGGCCAGTGGGATCGCGACGAGATCCACAAGCTCTTCGACACCCTGCAGTTCCGGGTGCTGCGCGACCGGCTCTACCAGAGCATCGGCACGGCCGAGCCGGAGGCGGACGAGGGGTTCGAGGTCGAGGTCGTCACCCTCGGCCCCGACGAGGTCGAGGCGTGGCTCGCCGTCATGCCCGAGGGCAGGGCCGGGCTGGCGGTCAAGGGCACCTACGGCAGCGGCACGGGCAGGCTCGACGGCCTCGCCATCGCGGCCCCCGCCGACGCCGAGGGCGGGAAGCGCGCGGCGTTCGTCGACCTTCAGGGCCTCAGCCCCGCCGACGAGGGCGCGCTGCGCCGATGGCTCGCCGACGCGGGAAGGCCGAAGGCCCTGCACGACGCCAAGGGTCCGCTGCTGGCCCTGTGGGCCCACGGTCTCGACCTTCAGGGCCTCACCTGTGACACCGCCCTGGCGGCCTATCTGGCGATGCCGGGGCAGCGGTCCTTCCCCCTCGACGACCTCGTGCTGCGCTACCTCCACCGCGAGCTGCGCGCCGAGACCGAGACCAACGGCCAGGCGGCGCTGTTCGACGATCCCGGCGACGACGAGGGCCGGGAGCTCGGCATCCGGGCACAGGCCGTGCTGGAGCTCGCCGATGCCCTTGAGGCCCACCTTTCGCCTCGGGGCGGCATCCGCCTGATGCGCGAGGTCGAGCTCCCGCTGGTGCGCGTGCTCGCCGAGCTGGAGCGCGACGGCATCGCCGCCGACCACGACTACTTCGCCGGCCTTGAGGTGGAGTTCGGCGCCGCGGTGAAGCAGGCCGTCGAGGAGGCCCACCGGGTCGTCGGCGAGCAGTTCAACCTCGGCTCGCCCAAGCAGCTCCAGGAGATCCTGTTCGTCAAGCTCGGGCTGCCGAAGACCAAGAAGATCAAGACCGGCTACACCACCGACGCCGACGCCCTGGCGACGCTCGCCACGCAGACCGACAACGAGCTGCCGATCATCCTGCTGCGCCACCGCGACCAGACCAGGCTGCGCACCACCGTCGAGGGCCTTATCAAGGAGATCGGCGACGACGGGCGCATCCACACCACCTACAACCAGATCATCGCGGCGACCGGTCGCCTGTCGTCCGAGAAGCCCAACCTGCAGAACATCCCCATCCGCACCGCCGAGGGCCGCCGGATCCGGCAGGGATTCATGGTGGGCGAGGGCTACGAGAGCCTGCTGACCGCCGACTACAGCCAGATCGAGCTGCGCATCATGGCCCACCTGTCCCGCGACGAGGCGCTGATCGCGTCATTCGAGTCCGGGCACGACTTCCACCAGGCGACCGCCGCCCGGGTGTTCGACCTCCCGCCCGAGCAGGTCGGCGGCGAGCTGCGGGCGCGCATCAAGGCGATGAACTACGGCCTGGCGTACGGCCTGTCCGACTTCGGGCTGTCGGGCCAGCTCGGCATCCCCGTCGCCGAGGCCCGCGCGCTCAAGGACGAGTACTTCCAGGAGTTCGGCGGCGTCCGCGACTACCTCGCGACCATCGTCGCCCAGGCCCGGCACGACGGGTACACCGAGACCATCCTCGGCCGCCGCCGCTACCTGCCCGACCTGACCAGCGACAACCGGCAGCGCCGCGAGATGGCCGAGCGCATGGCGCTCAACGCCCCCATCCAGGGCTCGGCTGCCGACATCATCAAGGTCGCGATGCTCAACGTGCAGCGGGCGCTGCGCGAGCGCGAGCTGCGCTCCCGCATGCTGCTGCAGGTCCACGACGAGCTCGTCTTCGAGGTGGCCCCCGGCGAGATGGAGCCGCTGCGCGAGCTGGTGGTGTCCCAGATGTGCGCCGCGTACGAGCTGCGCGTCCCCCTGGACGTCTCCGTGGGCGTCGGCCGCACCTGGCAGGACGCCGGCCACTGAGACCGTCCCCGCCGTCGTCGCCGTCCCCGCCGGGGGCGGCGGGCGGCCGGTCAGTCGGTCGCGGTGGCGGCGGGGTGATGGTGGCCGGAGAGTGAGGCCGTGAGCGCGGCGGTCTCGACCTCCAGCAGGCTGGTCTCGTGCCGCTCGGCCTCGTACGCCGCGTGCCCGCCCCGCAGGCCGAACAGCCGCTTCGACAGCAGGATGTACAGCACGGCGGCGAGGTTGATCAGCAGGATCACGATCCGCAGCCAGGTGACCTTCTCGACGATCTCGTAGATCTCGACCGGCACGAACAGCGACGTCGCGACCACCGCGAAATACTCGCCCCAGCGCCGCAGCAGCCACAGGCCGACGCCCTCGGTCATGAGCAGCGCCCCGAAGACGAGCAGGCCGAGCACGATCCACGTCAGCGTCCTGGTCTCCGCGCTGATCACGGTGCGGAGGGTGTGGACCACACCCGACTCCTCCAGGTTCCACCCGAGCTTGTCGGCCAGCGGCTGGAGCAGCGGCACGTCCTCGTCGAAGGCCATGGCGATCGCGTCCTGGTGGGCGCGGAACCTCCAGATGCCGAAGGCCGCCGCCAGCACCAGCAGCCCCTTGCCCCACCGGAACACCGCGAGCAGCCGCAGGATCGTGGCGTCGCGCAGCGCCTTGCCGCGCAGCACGATGGGAGCGTCCTCCGCGGGGCCGGAGCCGTGCGGATCGCCGAGCGTGAAGTCGCCGCAGCGCAGGCACCGCCAGGCCTCCCCGAGGGCCGTCTCGGCGCGCAGACGCCGGCGGAGCGCCTCCTCGGTGGGGGCGTAGGTCACGTGGCCGTGTCGGCCACAAGCGCGCAGGCTCCAGTTCACGCTCAAATTTCAACACATGATAGGTGTGTACGCGGCCCAGGACGCGGCCGATGGGCCGTCCCAGGGCGAAAATCGACCTGCCGCCGATCCAGGAGAACACTTGTGCGCAGCGCACCCGGCCTGACACCCGTCATCGGCATCGTGAACATCGGTGTCATGATCGTCGCCGTCGTGGCGCTGCTGGTCCTGCCCCTCGGGCACGACGACGAAACTGCCGAGCACAAGGCCGGACCGGCACCGGAGGCCACACCGCCGGTGGTGCCACCGCCGCCTCCGGTGACGGCGACGGCCGAGTCCGCGAGGAACGTCGGGGCCAACGAGCTCGGCCTGGTGCCCGTGCTGATGTACCACCGGATCCTTTCGAAGCGGCTGGCCTCCATCGACCGCACCCCCTCCCAGCTCCGGGGGGAGCTGGAGAAGCTGGCCTCGGAGGGCTACGTGCCGATCACGGCGGCCGAGTTCGTGGCCGGCGCCGTCGACATCCCGGCGGGGGCCCATCCGGTCGTGCTGACCTTCGACGACGGTCACCCCTCGCACTTCGCCCTCGGAGCCGACGGCACGCCCAAGAAGGACACCGCCGTCCGGATCATCTACGACGTCGCCGGCAGGTATCCGGGCTTCCGTCCGGTGGCGACCTTCTGGATCAACGCCGACCCCTTCGGCCTGCGCGACCGCGCCCGGCAGAAGGCGGCAGTGGGGTGGCTGGTCGAGCACGGGTTCGAGGTCGCGAACCACACCTTCCGCCACCCGGACCTCTACCGGCTGACCAAGAAGAAGATCGCCGAGAGCATCGTGCGCGAGCAGCGGCAGCTGAAGGAGCTCGGCGCCCCGCGGTCGGCCACGTTCGCCCTGCCGTACGGCAGCAGGCCCAAGAAGAGGTCGACGGCGCGCGAGGGGAAGTGGGACGGGACCACATATCATTTCGATGCCGTTTTCCTGGCCGGGGCGGAGCCCGCGATTTCGCCCTACGCGAAGGCCTTCGATCCGTACAACATCCCGCGGGTCCAGTCGAACGGTAAAAAAGGGGAGTGCCGGAAGTGGTGCTCGCAGTACTGGCTGGAGTGGCTCCGCAAGCACCCTGATAGGCGATACACCTCGGACGGGGACCCCGCGCACGTCTCCATCCCTCGTCGATTCCGGGGTAAGATCAAGGCAAAGTTCGACGGGGTGTTGATCACCTATTGAAGGCTTCCGGGGTTGTGCGGGTGAGCGCCGGATTGACCACGCCCGCGTACTCTCATATGCTGATCGCTGCGCTGTGGGCTCGCGTGCGCCTCGGACGGAGCGGGCTCGCGCTCGGTCATGTCGACCAAGGGTCATCCCGACCATCCTCGGCTTGAGCGATAAAGAGGCCTGCCGCGCGTCCGCCACATCGACATCTGTCCGCGTTCGGAGCAATTCCACACATGACGAGCAGCACTGAGGCCACCTCGAGCACCCCGCAGGTAGCGGTCAACGACATCGGTTCCGAGGAGGCCTTCCTCGCCGCGATCGACGAGACCATCAAGTACTTCAACGACGGCGACATCGTCGAAGGCACCGTCGTCAAGGTCGATCGAGACGAGGTCTTGCTCGACATCGGCTACAAGACCGAGGGTGTCATCCCCTCGCGCGAGCTCTCGATCAAGCACGATGTCGACCCAGCCGAGGTCGTCGAGGTCGGCGAGCACGTCGAGGCCCTGGTTCTCCAGAAGGAGGACAAGGAAGGCCGGCTGATCCTCTCCAAGAAGCGCGCGCAGTACGAGCGCGCCTGGGGCACGATCGAGAAGATCAAGGACGAGGACGGCATCGTCACCGGCACGGTCATCGAGGTCGTCAAGGGTGGTCTCATCCTCGACATCGGCCTGCGCGGCTTCCTTCCGGCGTCGCTGGTCGAGATGCGGCGGGTTCGCGACCTTCAGCCGTACGTCGGCCGAGAGCTCGAGGCGAAGATCATAGAGCTGGACAAGAACCGCAACAACGTGGTTCTCTCCCGGCGCGCCTGGCTTGAGCAGACCCAGTCCGAGGTCCGCCAGACCTTCCTCAACACCCTCCAGAAGGGCCAGGTCCGCAAGGGCGTCGTCTCCTCGATCGTCAACTTCGGTGCGTTCGTGGACCTCGGCGGCGTCGACGGTCTCGTGCACGTCTCCGAGCTTTCCTGGAAGCACATCGACCACCCCTCCGAGGTCGTCGAAGTGGGCCAGGAGGTCACCGTCGAGGTTCTCGACGTGGACATGGAGCGCGAGCGGGTCTCCCTGTCGCTCAAGGCGACGCAGGAGGACCCCTGGCAGCAGTTCGCCCGCACCCACCAGATCGGGCAGGTCGTCCCCGGGCGCGTCACCAAGCTGGTGCCGTTCGGTGCGTTCGTCCGCGTCGAGGAGGGCATCGAGGGCCTGGTCCACATCTCCGAGCTGGCCGAGCGCCACGTGGAGATCCCGGAGCAGGTCGTCCAGGTCGGCGACGAGATCTTCGTGAAGATCATCGACATCGACCTCGACCGCCGTCGCATCTCGCTGTCGCTGAAGCAGGCGAACGAGGGCGCGATCGGTGCCGACGTCGAGTTCGACCCCACGCTGTACGGCATGGCGGCGACCTACGACGACCAGGGCAACTACATCTACCCCGACGGGTTCGACCCCGAGACGGGCGAGTGGCTCGAGGGCTTCGAGAAGCAGCGCGAGGAGTGGGAGCGGCAGTACGCCGAGGCCCAGACTCGCTTCGAGGCCCACAAGTCGCAGGTCGAGAAGGCTCGCGCGGAGGAGGCGGAGGCCGCAGGCCCGTCCACCTACTCCGGTGAGACTCCTCCGTCCTCGTCGTCCACCGGCGGCTCGGCTCCGGCCGCGGGCGCCCTGGCCTCCGACGAGGCCCTGGCCGCGCTTCGCGAGAAGCTGGCGGGTGGTCAGAGCTGACGCTCTGAGAGTTCAGTTTCACTGAGAGGGCCCCACTTCGGTGGGGCCCTCTTCGTGCTTTCACAGCCCCGCGTTCGTGCTTCCCCGGCCCTACAGTGGGCGGGTGACGAGGATCGAGCGGGCCCGGCCCGAGGACGCCGGTGAGATCCTCACGCTCCAGCGGGCGGCCTACGTGAGCGAGGCGCAGCTGTACGGGGACCCTTTCCTCGGTCCCCTGGTGGAGTCGCTCGACCGGATGCGCGCGACGATCGCCACCGCGACCGTCCTGAAGGCGCTCGCCGGCGACCGCGTCGTCGGCGCGGTGCGCGGGCGGCTCGCCGACCGCGCGGGCATCATCGGCCGGCTCGTGGTGGCCCCCGACCAGCAGGGCCACGGGGTCGGCACCGCGCTGCTGCGGGCCATCGAGGAGGAGCTGGCCGCCGAGGTCGACGCCTTCGACCTGTTCACCGGGCACCTCTCGGAGGGAAACCTCCGGCTGTACCGCCGCCTCGGCTACCGCGAGACGCGGCGGGAGCGCGTCCACGACCACCTGACCCTGGTCCACATGCGCAAGCCCGCATAGCGTTGGCTACCCTTCCGTGCATGCTGAAGATCGGGCTTACGGGCGGCATCGGGTCGGGAAAGAGCGAGGTGTCCCGGCGCCTAGGGGATCACGGCGCGGTGGTCATCGACGCCGACAAGATCGCGCGTGAGGTCGTCGAGCCGGGCACCACGGGTCTCGCGCTCGTCGTCGAGGCGTTCGGCCGGGGCGTGCTGCGCGACGACGGCTCCCTGAACCGCGAGAAGCTCGGGCAGATCGTGTTCGCCGATCCCGAGAAGCTCGGCCGGCTGAACGCCATCGTCCACCCGAGGGTGGGGGAGCGGGTCGCCGAACTGCAGGAGGACGCGCCCGGCGACTCGGTCCTCGTGTACGACGTGCCGCTGCTGGCCGAGAACGGCCTGGCGCCGATGTACGACGTGGTGATCGTGGTCGACGCCGCGGACGAGGTGCGTCTCGCCCGGCTGGTCGGGCTGCGGGGGATGGCCGAGGAGGACGCCCTCGCCCGCATCAGGTCCCAGGCCTCCCGGGAGGACCGGCTGAGGATCGCCGACATCGTGATCGCCAACGAGGGCCCTTTGGACCTGCTGGACGCGCGCGTCGCCGAGGTCTGGGCGGACCTCCAGAAACGCCGCGAGACGGCGACGGGCTGACCGTACGGCCCGTCGGCGCGGGCCTCAGGGCGCCCACAAGGGCTCCCCGGTCGCTGGGGGTGCCAAAGGGTGGCCGACAGGGTGGCGACCCCCCACGGCTCGCTCAGGGGCTTATGCCGGAAACTCCCTCGTATGACCGTGTGGCCTGCGGTTCACCGGACCGCCGTCCTCCCGTGCGGCCGGAGGCTTCGAGGATTTCCGGTATGGGACCATGGCCCACGTGACACGGCGGCTGACGGTCCTCGACTGGGTCCGCGTGGGTGTGCTCGCCGTGGGCCTGGTCTGCGTGGCGACGGGGCTGCTCCCCGCCGAGGAGGCCGCGGACAATCTCCTCCGCATCGGCCCGCTCCTGCTGTTCCTGACGGCCGTGATCGTGCTGGCCGAGCTGACCAAGGAGGCGAACGTCTTCGACGTCCTCGCCGGCAGGCTGGCGATCGCCGGGCGCGGGAACTACTTCGCCCTGTTCCTGCTCTGTACGGCTTTCGCCTCATTTGTCACGATATTTCTTAATTTGGATACGACCGCGGTGTTGCTGACCCCGGTCATGCTCGCCCTGGCGCCACGTGCCCGCATCGCGCCCCTGCCCCTGGCCATGACCACGATCTGGCTGGCCAACACCGCGAGCCTGCTCCTGCCGGTCTCCAACCTGACCAACCTGCTGGCCATGGGCCGGGTGGGGCTGTCCGCGCGCGACTTCGCCGCCCGCATGTGGGCACCGCAGATCACGGCGGTCGCCGTGACGATGCTGTTCCTGTGGATCTTCTTCTGGCGGCGCGGCGAGCGCGGTGAGGACCGTTACGTGCCGCCGCCGCCGGCCCCGGCGGGCGACCCGGTGCTGTTCACCGTCGCGGCCGTCGCCTGCGCGCTGTTCATCGTGGCCATCCTCGCCGGGCTCCAGATCGGCGTCGCGGCGGCCGTGGCGGCCGTCCTCCTCGTCGCGGCCTTCGCCTGGCGCGACCGTTCGAAGCTCACCTGGGGACTGTTCCCCTGGCAGCTCCTGGTCTTCGTCACCGGGCTGTTCCTGGTGGTGCCCACGCTCAGCCGGTACGGGCTCGACGATCTCATGCGGGCGCTCATCGGCGAGGCGGGCGACGCCGCGGGGGACTACCGTGCCGCCGCGGCGGGCGCGGGGCTGGCGAACATCGTCAACAACCTGCCCGCGTACTACGCGGGGGAGCGGGTGATCCCGCTCGTGAACCACGACCAGCTGCTCTCGCTGCTCATCGGCACGAACGTCGGCTCGGTCATCACGCCGTGGGCGTCGCTGGCCATCCTGCTGTGGTTCGAGTGGTGCCGTCGGCGCGCCGTGAAGGTGCCGATGGTGAAGTTCGCGCTCACCGGGCTCTGCCTGGCCGTCACCGGCGTCGCGGCCACGGTCGCGTCCCTGCTCCTCACCAACTGACCCCCGGCGCTCCTCACCGGCTGGCCCCCGACGCTTCTCACCGGCTGACCTCCCGCACTCAGCGCACTGGCCCCGTTCACCGCCTGAGCCAAGTCCGGTCGCCCTCGTCTTGGTGACGAGACGGTCAAGGACGGGCCGGTGACGGGCAAAGGAGCCGGGATTCCGGTCCGTCCGGCGGCGGGCCCGGAAATGTCGGTGGCTCCGCGTAGGTTATGGAGACGTGAGGCCGGTAACAGATTTGCAGCGCAAGGTGGCCCCCTTCCAGGTCGTCACCGACATGACCCCGTCCGGTGACCAGCCGACCGCGATCGCCGAGCTTGAGCGGCGCGTCAAGGCCGGAGAGAAGGACAACGTCCTGCTCGGTGCCACCGGCACCGGCAAGACCGCGACGGTGGCGTGGCTCATCGAGCGGTTGCAGCGTCCGGCTCTGGTGATGCAGCCCAACAAGACGCTCGCGGCCCAGTTCGCCAACGAGCTGCGCGAGATGCTCCCCAACAACGCCGTCGAGTACTTCGTCTCCTACTACGACTACTACCAGCCCGAGGCGTACGTCCCGCAGACCGACACCTACATCGAGAAGGACTCGTCGATCAACGACGAGGTCGACCGCCTGCGCCACTCGGCGACCAACTCACTGCTCACGCGCCGCGACACCGTCGTGGTGGCCTCGGTGTCCTGCATCTACGGTCTCGGCACCCCGCAGGAGTACGTCGACCGCATGGTCCGGCTCAAGGTCGGTCAGGAGATCGAGCGCGACCAGCTCCTGCGCCGCCTCGTCGACATGCAGTACGCCCGCAACGACCTGGCCTTCACCCGGGGCACCTTCCGGGTGCGCGGCGACACGATCGAGGTCATCCCGCAGTACGAAGAGCTCGCCGTGCGCATCGAGATGTTCGGCGACGAGATCGAGAAGCTCGCGACGCTCCACCCGCTCACCGGCGAGGTGATCACCGAGGATCCCGAGCTCTACATCTTCCCCGCCTCCCACTACGTGGCGGGTCCCGAGCGCATGGAGCGGGCGATCAGCGGCATCGAGACCGAGCTCGCGCAGTCGCTCGCGACCATGGAGAAGCAGGGCAAGCTGCTGGAGGCCCAGCGGCTGCGCATGCGCACGACCTACGACATCGAGATGATGCGCCAGGTCGGCACCTGCTCCGGCATCGAGAACTACTCGCGGCACATCGACGGCCGCGAGGCCGGCACCGCGCCCAACACCCTGCTCGACTACTTCCCCGAGGACTTCCTCCTGGTCCTCGACGAGTCGCACCAGAGCGTCCCCCAGATCGGCGCGATGTACGAGGGCGACGCCTCGCGCAAGCGCACCCTGGTCGACCACGGCTTCCGCCTGCCCTCCGCGATGGACAACCGCCCGCTCAAGTGGGAGGAGTTCCTCGACCGCATCGGGCAGACCGTCTACCTCTCGGCCACTCCCGGGCCTTACGAGCTGGGCCGCAGCAAGGGCGAGGTGGTCGAGCAGGTCATCCGCCCGACCGGCCTGGTCGACCCCGAGGTGATCGTCAAGCCGACCAAGGGGCAGATTGACGACCTGGTCCACGAGATCCGCGAGCGCACCGACAAGGACGAGCGGGTCCTGGTCACCACGCTGACCAAGAAGATGTCCGAGGACCTCACCGACTACCTGCTGGAGCTCGGCATCCGCGTGCGCTACCTCCACAGCGAGGTCGACACGCTGCGCCGCATCGAGCTGCTCCGTGAGCTGCGCATGGGCGAGTTCGACGTGCTGGTCGGCATCAACCTGCTCCGTGAGGGGCTCGACCTGCCCGAGGTGTCCCTGGTGGCGATCCTCGACGCCGACAAGGAGGGCTTCCTGCGCAGCGAGACGTCACTGATCCAGACGATCGGCCGTGCCGCGCGCAACGTCTCCGGCCAGGTCCACATGTACGCCGACCGCGTGACGCCGTCCATGGAGCGCGCGATCGAGGAGACCAACCGCCGCCGGGCCAAGCAGGTCGCCTACAACGAGGCCAACGGCGTCGACCCCCAGCCGCTCCGCAAGAAGATCGCCGACATCCTCGACTCCCTCACCAGGGAGGACGCCGACACCGAGCGGCTGCTCGGCGGGGGCCGCCAGCAGAGCCGCGGCAAGGCGCCCGTCCCCGGTTTGTCCTCCCGACAGACCGGGCAGCACGCCAAGGCCATCGTGGGCGAGATGCCGCGCGCCCAGCTGGAGTCGCTGGTCCAGTCGCTCACCGAGCAGATGCACACGGCCGCCGCCGACCTGCAGTTCGAGGTCGCGGCCCGCCTCCGCGACGAGATCAAGGAGCTCAAACGCGAACTCCGCGACATGCGCGAGGCCGGCGTCCACTGACCCCATCCCGTCCCGACCATCACCCCCGGCCTGGCCCAGCCGCTGCGCCACCGGTGGCACGGTCGACGTCGCGCTAGTCCTTCGTGCCGTGGGGGGTGAGGGAGGTCCAGGTTGAGGGGGTGGCGGAGCAGGGGCCGCCGTCGTGCACGTGGAGGCGGCGGGCGGCGGGGTCCACGGCGACCGTGGCGAGCGTCGCCCACCGGGTGCCGAGCCGGCCGGTCGGCGGAGCGTGGCAGCACACCTCGGCGCCGCCGTCCTGATGCACGTTCAGCAGATCGGCGAGGTCACCGGGTCCGTCGAGGCCGTGCCGCTCGTGGGCCCGCGCGCTCAGCACGCGCAACCGGTCGTGGGTCTCCGGTTCGAGCCGCCCGCGGAGCTCGCCCGCCGCCGGTACCGGGTCGATGAAGTGGTTGGTGTGCAGCAGCCAGCCCTCCCCGTCCGGGTGGACGGTCACGGCACCCGCCGGGCTGAGTTCCACGGACGCCGCCCGGCCCTCGGTCACGATGGTCATCACGGTGGAGGCCGAGACCGGGGCATCGCTCAGGATGGCGACGGCGTCTTCGAAGGACGCCGCGGAACCGAGCACCCGGCGGGCGACGAGGTGGACGGGCACGCCGCCCGCACCGTCGTCCACGTGGCCGAGGATGTTGAACAGCACCCCCACCCCCGCCTCGTTGACGCCGATCTTGCCGAGGATCCCGTATTCGGTGATGCCGGTGAACCCTAGCGTGTCGCCGCGTACGGACTGGATGTGCCAGGTGCCGGCGAGCTCCACATGCCAATCCCAGGTCTGCCCGCCCACAGTGCGCCCGCCCGCGCTGTGGGTGCCGAGGTGGACCGCTGTGGAGCATTCGCTTGATCGGGGGGTGGCCGTCACGGCGAGGATCTCGGTGCGGGCGTTGAGCGCGGCGACCACCCACAGGGGCACGCCCGCGCCCTCCGCGACCCCCTCCATCTCGGCGGCGAGTTCCGGCGCCCACGCGCGGGTCGCGCTGAGGGTGCCGAGCGCCAGGGCGGGGACGTCCAGCTTCACGCCCGCGGCCGTGGCGGCGGTCTCGAAGAGCTGCGAGTACGTCCCCCACGCCCGGACGATCTCCGCTCCGGTCCGCCGGCCGCGATCGTGGCCGCGCCGCCTGGGGTCGGTGCCTTCCACCCGTAGGTGCGTGCGGTCCTGGCCGGTGGAGCCTTCCCCCGGTGAGAGCGCCGGCGGCCTCACGCGCCCACTCCCCCCGGGTGAGGGCGTCGACGGCCTCACATGTCCGCTTTCCCCGGTGGGAGGTGCCGACGGGTTCACGCGTCCGCTTCCCCCGGGTGGGGGTGCCGACGGGTTCACGCGTCCACCTCCGGGGTGGAGGTGGCGCGACGGGGACGCCAGCCGGGGCGGGGCGCGCTGTCGCGCAGCAGGCGGGTGTACGGGTGCCGTGGGTCGTCGAGCACCCGCGCCGTGCTTCCCCGTTCGACGATCCGCCCCTGACACATGACGACGACCTCCTCGCTGACCTGCCGTACGACGGACAGGTCATGGGTGATGAACAGATAGGTGAGCCCGCGGGCCCGGCGGATCTCGGCCAGCAGGTTCAGCACCTGGGCCTGCACCGACACGTCCAGCGCGGCCACGGCCTCGTCGAGCACGAGGACGCGGGGTTCGGCGGCGAGCGCCCTCGCTATCGCGACGCGCTGCTTCTGCCCGCCGCTGAGCTCGCCGGGCAACGCCCGCGCGTGCTCGGGCCGCAGGCCGACCTGGTCGAGCAGGTCGGCGACGCGGCGGCGCATCTCGGCGCCGGTGACCCGGTGGTGGGCCGTCAGCACCTCCCCGATGGCCGCTCCCGCCGTGCGGCGGCGGTTCAGGGATCCGTTCGGATCCTGGAAGACCATCTGTACGTCCCGGGCACGGGCCCGCCGTTCGGCCCGGCGCGGCCGCCGCGCCACCGGGCGTCCCGCGAGCACGACGTCTCCGGCGTCCGCGTGTTCGAGGCCGACGAGGATCCGCGCGAGCGTCGTCTTGCCCGAGCCGGACTCCCCGACCACCGCGAGGCAACCGCCGTCGGCGACGCTCAGGCTGACGTCGTCGAGCGCCCGTACCGTGCGGCGCCGTCGCCCCTGCCCGCTGCCGAACTCCTTGCACAGCCCGCTGATCTCGATGACGTTCCCGGTGGGGCCGCTCACGGGGTGACCTCCGTTCCTGTCGTGCGGGTGAGCTCGGGCGTCAGTTCGTCACTCCGATGGCACCGTACGGCCCGGCCGTCGCCGTGGACGAGCGGCACCTCGCCGGAAAGGCACCGGGGCGCCGTCCACGGGCAGCGGCCGGAGAAGGCGCATCGCCCATGCACCTCGTACGCCGCCACGGGCCGTCCCGGGATGACCGGGAGCACCGGGGCGCGGGTGGTGAGGCTGGGCCGCGAGTCGAGCAGCAGGCGCGTGTACGGATGGCGCGGCGACGCGTGGAGCCGCTCGGGGGTCGCGATCTCGACGATCTCACCGGCGTACATCACGGCGATCCGGTCGCACACCGCCGAGGCCAGCTCCAGGTCGTGGGTGACGAAGAGCATCGCCATGCCGTGCTCGCGGCGTTGGTCGTCGAGGATCGCCATGACCTCCGACTGCGTGGTCACGTCGAGCGCGGTGGTCGGCTCGTCGGCCAGCAGCAGCCGGGGAGAGCCCGCCACGGCGGCGGCGATGACGACGCGTTGCAGCATGCCGCCCGACAACTGGTGGGGGTAGGAGTCCATGCATCGGTCGACGTCGGCGATGCCCACCTGCGCGAGCAGGTCGCGCGCCCGGCGATCGGCCGCGTCACGGGCCTCGCCGCGCCCGTCGCGGAGCCCTTCGACCAGATAGCGCGACACACGCAGCAGGGGATTCAGCGCGGACCGCGGGTCCTGGCTGATCATCGCCATCGCGCCGGCGCGCAGCCGGCGCAGCTCCGGGGCGCCGAGGTTCCGTACGTCCTGGCCGTCCAGCGTGACCCGGCCCGTGACGCGCGACCCTGCCGGTTCGGTGCGAAGGACGGTGCGCAGCGTCATCGACTTGCCCGACCCTGACTCGCCGACCAGGCCGAGCGCCTCACCGGGGGACACCGACAGCGAGACGCCGCGCAGGATGACCCGGCCCTTCACGTCGAGACGGATGTCGTCGAGTTCGAGGAGGTTCATGCCCGGCCTCCGGCCCCGCGGCCACCGAGCCGCTCGCCGATCACGCTGAACGCGGCGACCGCGACGACGATGCACGTGCCCGCGAGCAGGCTCTGCTGGGGGTGGCCCTGGAGCAGGGAATCCTGCCCCTGCGAGACCATCAGTCCCCAGTCGGCGGTCGGCGCCTGGACGCCGAGGCCCAGGTACGACAGCGCGGCGAGGTCGATCATCGCGTAGCCGAAGTTGATGGCGGCCCCGGTGAGGATCTGCGGCGCGATGTTGGGCAGCAGGTGCCTCGCGGTCACCACGATCCCGGACAGTCCCTGCAACTCGGCCGCCTGCACGTACGCGAGCCGCCGCTCGCGCAGGGCGACGCTGCGCAGCACGCGGGCGGTGTAGGGCATGTACGCGACCGCGAGCGCGGCGGTGGCCTGCGCGAGGCCCGTCCCGAACACCGCGACGACGAGGATCGCAAGGAGCAGGTTGGGGAACGCGAACAGCAGGTCGAGCACGCGGCCGACCAGAGCGTCCACGCGCCCGCCGAACCAGGTGGCCACCAGGGCGAGCACTGTGCCGCCCGCGCCGGCGAGCAGCACGACCACGGCGGCGCCCGCCAGGCTGGTCCTGGCGCCGTACAGCAGCCGGGACAGCAGGTCGCGGCCCGACTGGTCGGTGCCGAGCAGGTGCTCGGGACCGGGTGGCAGGTAACGCTGGACGATGCTTCCGACGGCCGGGTCGTACGGTGCGACCAGGGGCGCGAGCAGCGCCGCCAGGGCGAGCAGCGCGACGACCACGGCGGCGGCGACGCCGAGCGGGCCGAGCCGGCCGGCCAGGCCGGCGCCGCGCCGGGCCCGTGGCGCGGGTGGTGCGAGCGTTCGGGCGCTCACGCGCTCTCACCTCCGAGCTGGACGCGCGGGTCGATCACCGCGTACAGGGTGTCGACGACGAGGTTGACGATTCCGAACACCGTGACCAGCACGAGGGCCACGGCCTGGACGACGGCGAAGTCCTTCTGCTGCACCGCGTTGATGAGCAGCGCGCCGACGCCGTCGAGGGTGAAGGCGTGCTCGACGACCGCCGCCCCCGCGACCAGGGCCGCGATGTTCACCCCGACGATCGTCGTCACGGGCAGCATCGCGTTGCGGACGACGTGGCGGCGCGCGACCACCCGCCAGGGGACGCCGCGGGCCAGCGCGACGGACACGTGCTCGGCGTCGCGTTCCTCCACCACTGCGGTGCGGGTGATGCGCGCGACGACGGCCGCCGCCGGGAGGGCGAGCGCCACGGCGGGCAGGGTCAGGTGCAGGACGCGGTCCGGCAGCCCGGAGCCCGCCCCGAAGACCGGGAACCAGCCCAGCGTCACCGAGAAGACGCTCATGAGCAGGACGGCCGCGAAGAAGGTGGGGATGGCGAACCCCACGCTGGAGCCGAGCAGGACGCCGGTGTCCAGGGCCCCGCCGCGCAGGCCCGAGACCACCCCGGCGCCGACGCCGAACACCACGATGAGCACGGCTGCGTACGTAGTGAGCCACAGGGTCGTCGGGATCCGGGACACCAGCAGCGAGGCCACGTCCTGCCGGGTGGTGAGGGACTCCCCGAGGTCGCCGCCGAGCACGCCGGTCAGCCAGTGCCAGTAGCGGAGCAGGAACGGGTCGTTCAGGCCGTACTGCGCGCGGATGGACGCGAGGACGCCGGGACTGACGGTCCTGCCCTGGACGAGGAAGCTCTCGGGCGTGCCGGGCGCGGCGTACATGGCCGCGTAGATGAGGAAGCTCGACACGAGGAGCGTGGCGGCCAGCGCCCCGAGGCGCCGGGTCACGAAACGCGGCACGGTGCCTCCATCTCGGGTCGTCTGGGCCCGGGCCGGGCCGGGGACACGGGGACGCTGGTCACCGGCCGGGCCGCGGTCACGGGTTCGCCGGTCACCGGCCGGGTCGCGGTCACGGGCACGCTGGTCACCGGCCGGGCCGCCGTCACGGGTTCGCTGGCCATGGGCCGGGTGGTCGTCTCCGGGTCGCGCCGCCGCGTGGCGCGAGGTGACCCGCCGTCACGAGATCCTCAGGACCACTCTGGCCGAGGCGGGCGGGCGGCCCGCGCAGGAGATCGCCGCCGTG
>NZ_JBEZFH010000150.1:0-19039 GCF_040649355.1 Sphaerisporangium sp. NPDC049002
AAGATCACCGTGGGATACCAGGGGTGGTTCGCCGCCCCGGGCGACGGAGCTGGCCTCCCGCCCGGCCCCGGCCACGCGGGCTCGTCCCGGGTCACTCGGCGGGCGCGGCTCCCAGCTCGACCAGCCGTACGCCGCGGGGGTTCAGGCGCGTGGTGAGCACGATGAGACCCGCCTGCGCGGCGAGGGTCGCGAGGTGGTCGGGGGTACGGACGCGCCCGCCCACGAGCACCATGATGCGCAGGTCCTCGTCGGTGAAGGCGGCCTCGTCCACCTCCCACTGCTCGGCGACCAGCACCCGGCCGTGGGGGCCGCACGCCTCGGCGCACCGGGCCAGGATCGCGGTGGCCGACTCGTCGTCCCAGTCGATCAGGACGCCGCTGAGCAGGTAGACGTCGCCGCCCGCCGGGAGGGGCTCGAAGAAGCTGCCTCCGATCGCCTCGCAGCGCCCCGACAGCCCGGCCGCGACGATCGCCGCCTCGGCCTTCGCGGCGCTGGAGGGCAGGTCGACGAGCACGCCCCGGAGCCCGGGGTAGGCCCTCAGCAGCCGGGTGAGGAGCATGCCCGAGCCGCCGCCGACGTCGACCACCGTCCCGACGCGGTCCCAGTGGTATCCCTCCACCACGTCGGCGACCGAGCGCCCGGTGTACCAGTGGGCGAAGCCGTCGAACTCGGCCAGCAGCCGTGGATCATCGGCGATGTCCTCGTAGTAGGGACGGCCGTACGCGGTCTCGTAGACCGGCCGGCCGGTCCTCACCGCGTCGGTCAGGAACGCGGCGGCCCTGTCGAGGCGGCCGGCCAGGCCGTCCTGGTCGAGCCGCGCCCGGAGCCGGGCGGGGTGGTCGTCGAGCAGCAGCCGGGCGGCCGGGTTCAGGTCGTACTCGCCGGGGCCCGCGCGGTGGAACACCCCGTGCGCCACCAGGTAGGCGAGCAGCCGTCCGAGGGCGTCGGGGTCGAGCCCCGTGCGGACGGCGAGCTCCTTCACGTCCTGCGGGCCGTCGGCGAGGTGGTCGGCCAGCCGGAGCGTCGCCGCGGCCCTGACCGCGTGCGGCCAGATCGCGTCGGCCAGCCGGGCCACGTCCCCGCTGGCATCGGGAACGTCGGGGAATTCCGCTGTGCGATCACTCGCACCCGGCCGTTCGGAAGCTCGGACGTCGGATTCGGCACTCACGATTACCCTCCGCTGCGCTCGGATGGCGATCCAAGAAACAGGCATGAGTCTCGCGTTATTTGTGCAGATCAGTCCAGGTACGCCCGGGAAGATGACCAAGTACTAAGGATTACATCAGTATGCGGCACATGTCCTTCATGGCACTGTCTCCAGTGAGCGAAGGCTGAGGCCACGCCGGGGCAGCGGGGAAGCCATGCCACGGCGGGAGGACGGGGAAGAGCCCTAGTGATGCATATCGACGACAATTCTCCGCTGGCGATTTTCGACTGGTACCGCGAGACGCGGTCGGAGAATCCGGTCTTCCGGGACGACGTCTTCAACGCCTGGCACGTGCTTCGGTACGAGGACGTCCGCATGGTGCTCTCCGACGGAGAGACGTTCCAGTCGACCCGGCCCGCCACCCGGCGGCCCGCGGTGGACGTGTTCGATCCTGGTGAGGACACCATGGTGCGCGCCGACGGCACGCACCACCGCATGCTGCGCGGCCTGGTCAATCAGGCCTTCACCCCGCGCGTGGTGGAGCGTCTGGCGCCACGGGTTAGGGAGATCTGCGGCGAACTGCTCGACGGGTTCGAGGGCAAGGGCGGCATGGAGGTCGTCGCCGACATCGCCTACCCGCTGCCGATCACGATCATCATGGAGATGCTCGGGGTCCCCACCGACCGAGTCGAGCAGTTCCGGCGCTGGTCGAACGCGGTGGTGTCCGGTGGCAGCGGCACCGCTCGGGAAGGAGCCGACACCGACATCGGCGCGATGATGGACTACTTCAGCGGCGTGCTCGCGGATCGCCGCAACGCACCCGGCGACGACCTCATCAGCCGGCTCCTCGCCGCCGAGATCTCAGGTCAGCGCCTCACCGAACGTCAGCTGCTCAACTTCTGCGCGCTGATGCTCATCGCCGGACACGAGACCACGACCAGCCTGATCACCAACACCGTGTTCTGCCTGCAGAGCATGCCCGACGTGCTCGACCTCGTCCGGCGGTCCGGCGGCGATCCGCTGCCGAGGGTCATCGACGAGGTCCTGCGGTACGCGGCGCCCGTACAGGCCGTCCTGCGGTTCGCCACGGCGGACGTGGTGGTCGGCGGGCGGCGGATCAACGCGGGCGACACCGTCTTCCCCTTCGTCGGATCGGCCAACCGCGACGAGACCGCGTTCCCCGACCCCGACCGGTTCGACCCCTTCCGCGCCGCCGGTCCCGGCCTCGCGTTCGGCCACGGAATCCACTATTGCCTGGGTGCTCCGCTGGCCAGGCTGGAAACCGCCGTGGTGGTGTCCGAAATGCTGCGGCGTTTCGGCGGCAAGTGGTGGGCCGAGGGCATTGACTTCGATACTTCGATCCCGCGATTCCTCTTCGGAATCAAGCGGTTACCGCTGTCGTGGGACGGCTAGACGACCAGGTGGCACCGGCTGACACGCCGATAAGTCGTTTGTGTTAACGATCGTCGCCGAACGATGTTGATATACCAAACCCGGTGCCGCTGGGATACGATCAATGCTGATTAGGTTTACCGGAATTGGCGGGACCGCGGGGAAGAACCACCGCACCTGACGGCATCATTCCGACCCGTCGCCAACGGCTCTGGAATGGGCGCCTCCCGAGAGCTCGAGCCCCCCGGAGGGTAGAGCCACTGCTCAAAGGGCCCGATGATCGTCCTGCCTCGTGAGGGGATCGATCGGGCACGAGTTGCCACCAACCGGAAAGGAAGCCGTATGGTCCCCACCGAGACGCTGGTCAAGGAGAAACTGTCCGCCGAGGCCCGGAGCCGGCGGCGCCTGGCCGGGCAGCGGGTGTTCATGATCGGCGGCTGGCCGGCCTTGGAGACCGCGTCGTCCCGCGCCGCCGATCCCGACCACGGCAAGGGGCACGAGTTCTGGTTTCGCGACACTTTGATCACGCGAGGCACCGCCGACATGACCTCGCTCCCGAGGCAGGTGCGCGGCGCCCAGCCCCATTGGTTGCTGATCGGGCAGATGCTCAACGAGGAGGACCTCCCCGAGCTTGTGGCCAAGTGCCAGGTGATGGCGCCGATGGCCCGCCTGGCGATGCTGGGGGCGTTGAAGGACCGTGGGCGTGCGGAGGCCTGGGTGCGCCGCGGGTGCACGGTCTACCTGGCGTACAACTCCACCCTCGACCGAGTGCTCGACACGCTCAAGATCGCCGCCTTGCTGGACCTGCAGATCGTCGACTATGTGATGTACCTGCGCTGGCAGCGCTCCATGCCAAAGGCGCCCCATCTGACGGACCGGCAGCAGCAGGTCCTCGAACTGATCAAGCATGGGCACACCAACGCGGAGATCGCGAAGGAGTTGTACCTCACCCAGCACACGGTGGAGTTCCACATCCGCCACCTGCTGCAGAAGCTGGGGGCGCGCAACCGCACCGAGGCGGCGGAGATGGGCCACGCGCTGGGGATCTGCTGACCCGTGACCCGCGACGACCGGCCTGGCGCGGCCCCCGAACGGCCCGCCTGGGTCCCCGCCGACATGTACCCCTTCGCCGACCGCTACCTGGAGGTCGACGGCAACCTCGTCCACTACGTCGACGAGGGCGAAGGGCCGTCCCTGCTCTTCCTGCACGGCAACCCGACCTGGTCCTTCCTCTACCGTGACGTGGTCGCCGGGCTGCGCGGCCGTTTCCGCTGCGTGGCCCTCGACTACCCCGGGTTCGGGCTCTCCCGCGCCCGGCCGGGATACGGCTTCACGCCCCGGGAGCACGCCGGGGTCGTCGAGGGCTTCATCGAGAAGCTCGACCTGTCGGACCTGGTGGTGGCGGTCCACGACTGGGGCGGCCCCATCGGGCTGTGGGCGGCCGGCCGCCATCCCGCGAGGATCCGCGGGCTCGTCATCAGCAACACCTGGGCGTGGCCGAGCGACGACGCCGTCAAGCGGTGGTTCTCGGTCATCATGGGCGGGCCGGTCGGGCGCGCGCTCATCCGCCGGCTCAACGTCTTCGTGAACGCCTTCATCCCCGGCGCGATGCGGACACGCAGGCTCGACCGCCGGGCGCTGCTCGCGTACCGGGGCCCGTTCCCCGACGCCCGCTCCCGTACCCCGATCTTCGTCCTCCCCCAGCAGATCACCGCCGGCCGCGACTTCCTGCGGGAGGTGGAGGAGGGCCTGCCGTCCCTGGCGGACAGGCCGGCCCTCATCGTCTGGGCCGAGGCCGACGCCGGCTTCCGGGCGGACGCGCGCCGCCGACTGGAGGCCGCCTTCCCCGGCCACCGCACCGTGACGCTCCCCCGCGCCGGCCACTACCTGCAGGAAGAGGCCCCCGGGGCCATCGTCACGGCCGTCCAGACCTGGTGGGCCGAGACGCAGTGGCACGTACGCTGACACCCGCCGGGCCGGCCGCAGAGATCGGATGTCTGCGAAGATCCACGGATTCGGAATTGCCGTAGGCTATGAACTCACATGGCAGAAAGCGCAGGTATGGCCGAACACACCAACCTCCCGGCGAGCATCGACCCGACCATCCCGAGCGTCGCGCGGATGTACGACTACTACCTGGGCGGCAAGGACAACTTCGCCGCAGACAGGCGGGCCGCCGAGCAGTTCATCACCGTCGTGCCCGGCATCCGGGAGATGGCGCGGGCGAACCGGGCCTTCCTCGCGCGGGTCGTCGACCTGCTGACCCGCGCGGGGACGCGGCAGTTCCTGGACATCGGCTCGGGGCTGCCCACGCGGGAGAACGTCCACCAGATCGCCCATCGCGTCGACCCGGAGACCCGGGTCGTCTACGCCGACAACGATCCGATCGTCCTGGTACACGGCCGCGCGCTGCTGGCGGACAACCCGCACAGCACGGTCGTCCAGGCCGACATGCGCGAGCCCGAGGCGCTGCTGGCCCATCCCGAGATCGCGGGCGCGCTGGACTTCGATCGGCCGGTCGCCGTGCTGCTGGTCTCCATGCTGCACTTCATCCCCGACGAGTCCCTGGTCACCCACATCGTGCGCACGATCCGCGAGCGCCTCGCCCCCAGCAGCCACCTGATCATCACCCACGCCTTCGCGGGCGACGTCAGCGCGGACGTACACGAGGCCGGCCAGCAGGTCTACCGCTCGACCGCCACCGGTTCGCTCACCTCGCGCGGCACCGACCGGCTGGCCGAGCTCCTCGCGGGCATGACGGTGCTGGAGCCGGGCATCGTGCCGGTCCAGTCCTGGCGGCCCGAGTTCGAGGGCGACGCCGCCTTCGACCCCGCCAAGCCCGCCATCCTCGCCGTCGTCGCCCGCGAGTGACCGCCACTCGCCCGGACGCCCGCGCGGCGAGGCCGGGCGCCGTCGGGACGCGGCCGGGCGCCGTCGGGACGACACCAGGCGCCGTCGGGACGCGGCCGGGCGCCGTTGAGACGAGGCCGGGCGCTCGCGCGACGGGAGGAGGCGTTCGGGCCGTACGGGAGCGAGGGCGACCTCATTTCTTGCGGCCCACGCCGCAGTAGGCCGGCAGCGTGTCGGCTCTGCGGGGCAGCGGGCCGTCCGGCCGCCAGGCGCCGAGGCGGGCCACTCCGGGCTCCACGAGCGCCAGCCCGTCGAAGAACGCCTCGATCTCGTCGCGTGAACGCAACACGGCCGGGGAGGTCGCCCTGTCGTAGACGGAGGTCCCGGCCGTCAGCCGATCGTCCAGCTCCGCATGCGACAGGACCAGGCACGATCCCGGCGCCAGAGCGTCGACCAGCGTCTTCACGATACCGAGCGGATCTTCGCTGTCCTTGATGAAGTGCATCACGAAGACCAGCAGGACCGCTGTCGGCTCGGCCAGGTCGAGATGGGCCCGGACGTCCTGGTGGCCGATGATCTTATCCGGCTCGCGCAGGTCGCCGGTGACCATGATCGTCTGGTCGTCGGTGGCCAGCAACGCCTGCCCGTGAGCGAGGACGATCGGCTCCAGGTCGACATAGGCCACCCGCGCGGCCGGATTCGCCCGCTGGGCCACCTGGTGGACGTTCTCCTGCGTGGGCAGTCCGGACCCGATATCGAGGAACTGGCGGATGCCTTTCTCGCGGGCCAGGTATTCGACGGCGCGCCGGAGGAAATCCCGATTCGCGCGAGCGAGCTCACGCGTCCGTGGAAAGATCCCGATCACTTTTTCGGCCGCCTCGCGGTCGGAGGCGTAATTGTCCTTACCGCCGAGATAGTAATCGTACATTCGCCCTACATTGGGCGTTGTCGCGTCGAAGCCGGATAAAGGTGACTCGCCGGGATTCGGCGTCATAAGGCGGCCTTCGCCGGCGCCTCTTGACCACACACCTGGATCATGACCTGACCGTAACAGTCAGCAACTTGACCGCTCAACGATTACCAGGAAACCCACAGGAATTAGCCCAATACATCAACCGAAGGCTCCCAACCACCCGGCGACCGACCCGACCGTCACCACCCGGTCACCTCGGTCGCCTCGGTCGCCTCAGTCCCGGCCTCACCTCGGTCACCTGGGTCACCAGCCTCACCTCACCCCGTCCCTGCCGTCTCACCGTCGGCCGGCACCAGAGCGCCGCTGAACTGCGAGGAATACAGCCGGTGGTACGCGCCCCCGGCCGCGAGCAGCTCGTCGTGGGTGCCGTGCTCGACGATGCTTCCCCCTTCCATCACCAGGATGAGGTCGGCGTCGCGGATGGTGGAGAGCCGGTGGGCGATGACGAAGCTGGTCCGGTCGGTACGCAGCGCGGCCATCGCGTGCTGCACCAGCACCTCCGTACGGGTGTCCACCGAGCTGGTGGCCTCGTCGAGGATGAGCAGAGACGGGTTGGCGAGGAAGGCGCGGGCGATGGTCAGCAACTGCTTCTCACCGGCGCTGACGTTTCCGCCCTCCTCGTCGATCACGGTGTCGTACCCGTCGGGCAGGGTGCGGACGAACCGGTCGACGAACGTCGCCCGCGCGGCGGCGTGGATCTGCTCGTCGGTGGCCTGAGTGTTTCCGTAGGCGATGTTCTCGCGGATGGTGCCGCCGAACAGCCAGGTGTCCTGGAGCACCATGCCGATGTGCGAGCGCAGGTCATCACGGCGCATCGCGGTGACGTCGACGCCGTCGAGGGTGATGCGCCCGGCGTCCAGCTCGTAGAAGCGCATGATGAGGTTGACCAGCGTGGTCTTCCCCGCGCCTGTCGGGCCGACGATCGCGATCGTGTGCCCGGGGTCGGCCACCAGCGACAGGTCCTCGATGAGGGGCTGCTCGGCGTTGTAGCGGAAGGACACGTGCTCGAACTCGACGCGGCCCCGGCGGGTGGTGGGCAGCACCGGGTCGGCGGGGTCGGGCTCCTGCTCCTCGGCGTCCAGCAGCTCGAAGACCCGCTCGGCCGACGCCACGCCCGACTGCAGCAGGTTGGCCATCGAGGCGACCTGGGTCAGCGGCTGGGTGAACTGCCGGGAGTACTGGATGAAGGCCTGGACGTCGCCCAGGCTCATCGACCCGGTGGCGACGCGCACGCCGCCGACGACGGCGATGGCGACGTAGTTGAGGTTCCCGATGAACATCATCATCGGCATGATGATCCCGGAGATGAACTGGGCGCCGAAGCCGGCCTTGAACAGCTCCTCGTTCCGCTGCCGGAACACCTCCTCGACCTCCGGCCCGCGCCCGAACACCTTCACCAGCTCGTGACCGGTGAACGCCTCCTCGATGTGGGCGTTCAGCGTGCCGGTGTGGGTCCACTGAGCGACGAACAGCTTCTGCGAGCGCTTCGCGACCAGCCCGGTGACCAGCATCGACACCGGGATGGTGACCAGGGCGATCAACGCGAGCAGCGGCGAGATCACCAGCATCATCGCCAGCACGCCGATGACGGTCAGCAGTGAGCCAAGGAGCTGGCTGAGCGTCTGCTGCAGGGTCTGCGACACGTTGTCGATGTCGTTGGTCACCCGGCTGAGCAGCTCGCCGCGCGGCTGGCCGTCGAAGAACTTCAGGGGAAGCCGGTTGAGCTTGTCCTCGACGTCGGCGCGCAGCCGGTAGACGGTGCGCTGCGTCACGTCGTTGAGCAGGTAGCCCTGAAGCCAGCTGAAGGCGGACGCGGCGACGTAGAGCCCGAGGGCCCACGCCAGGACCGTGCCCAGCGCGCCGAAGTCGATCCCCTGGCCGGGGACGAGGTCCATCCGCGCGAGCATGTCGGCCAGGTTGTCGTTGCCCGACGCGCGGGCGGCCTGGACGGCCTGCTCCTCGGTGGTTCCCGCGGGCAGCCGCCTGCCGACCACGCCACTGAAGATCAGGTCCGTCGCGCGGCCGAGGATCTTCGGTCCGATGACGGCGAACGCGACGCTGGCCACGGCGAGGACGACCACGGCCACGATCCTCGTGCGATCGGGGCTCAGGCGCCGGAGCAGCCGACGGGTGGAGGGCCCGAAGGTCATCGACTTCTCCGCGGGCATCCCCGCCCCTGCGAAGGGCCCCCGTCCGAAGCCGCCGCCGCCCGCGGGCGGTCGCGGTCGCGTGGGTGCCGTTGGCCGGTCGCTCATACTGCGCTCTCCGCGGTCAGTTGGGACTCGACGATCTCGATGTAGGTCGGGCAGGAGTCCAGGAGTTCGGAATGGGTGCCCATGCCGACGATGACGCCGTCGTCGAGGACGATGATCTGGTCGGCGTCGGCGACGGTGGAGATCCGCTGGCCGACGATGACCACGGCGGCCTCGGCGGTGTGCGGGCGCAGAGCGGCGCGCAGCCGGGCGTCGGTCGTCAGGTCCAGGGCCGAGAACGAGTCGTCGAACAGGTAGATCTCGGGCTTGCTCACCAGGGCACGGGCGATCGACAGGCGCTGCCGCTGCCCGCCGGAGACGTTGGTGCCGCCCTGGGTGATGGGCGCCTCCAGGCCCTCGGGCATCGCCTCGACGAAGTCGCGGGCCTGGGCCACTTCCAGCGCCTCCCACAGCTCCTCGTCGGTGGCGTCCGGGTTGCCGTACCTCAGGTTGCTCGCGACGGTGCCGGTGAACAGGTACGGCTTCTGCGGAACCAGGCCGATGCGTGTCCAGAGCATCTGGGGGTCGAGGTCGCGGACGTCGACGCCGTCGACCGACACGGTGCCGGACGTGGCGTCGAACAGCCGGGGCACCAGGGAGACCAGCGTCGTCTTGCCCGACCCGGTGCTGCCGACGACGGCGGTGGTCTGCCCCGCGACGGCGCGGAAGGAGATGCCGGACAGCACCGGCGCCGCCGCGCCCGGGTAGCGGAACTCGACGTCGCGCATCTCCAGCTCGGCGCGGCCGTGCACCCGCTGTACGGGGTTCTCGGGCGGGCGCACCGACGACTCGGTGTCCAGCACCTCGCCGATGCGCTCGGCGCAGACGGCGGCGCGCGGGATCATCATCGAGATGAAGGTGGCCATCATCATCGACATGAGGATCTGCATCAGGTACATGAGGAAGGCGGTGAGGGCGCCGATCTGCATCTCGCCGCTGTCCACCCGGGCGGCGCCGAACCACAGCACGGCGACGCTGGAGACGTTGAGGATCAGCATCACGGTGGGGAAGATGAGCGCGGTCAGCCGCCCGACGCGCAGCGCGTTGCCGGTCAGCGCGTCGTTCGCCTCGGCGAACCGGCGGGTCTCCTCGCGCTCCCGTACGAAGGCCCGCACGACGCGGATGCCGGTGAGCTGCTCGCGCAGCACCTGGTTGACCAGGTCGATGCGGGTCTGCATCGCGCGGAACTGGGGCACCATGCGGGAGACGATCAGGCCGATCGAGATCAGCAGCGCCGGGACGCAGACCAGCATGAGCCACGACAGGCCGATGTCCTGCCGCAGCGCCATGATGATGCCGCCGAGGCCCATGATGGGCGCGGCGACCAGCATCGTGCAGGTCATCACCACGAGCATCTGCACCTGCTGCACGTCGTTGGTGCTGCGGGTGATCAGGCTCGGCGCCCCGAAATGCGCGACCTCCCGGGCGGAGAAGCCGCCCACCTGGTGGAAGACGCTCGACCGTACGTCCCGTCCGAAGCCCGCCGCCACCCGCGCCCCGTAGTAGACCGCCGCGATCGAGCAGCCGATCTGCACGAGGGACACGGCCAGCATCCAGCCGCCGGTGGTCAGGATGTAGCCGGTGTCACCGGCGGCGACACCCTGGTCGATGATGTCGGCGTTCAGGCTCGGCAGGTACAGCGAGGCGATGGTGCCGACGAGCTGGAACAGCACAACGGCGGCCAGCGCCGACGAGTAGGGACGAAGATAGGTACGGAGCAGTCGGCTCAACATGGATGCGCTCCGACGGAGGGCGCACGGCGGGAGGGCGGGGTCACGCGCATCACGTTATAGGAGCATGCGGCCCATTCACGCACCTTTTTCCGGGACAAGCCCGCTGAGCGGCAAGGCCGTGGGCGGGCGGCCGGAGCGGATGACCTGCGCGGTCACCGCCGGCCGACGTCGCCGATCGGGAGTCGCTCGCATTCCGCGGCCACGGCTCACCACTCACCGCGACCTGTACGCGTCCGCCCGGTGCTGGATGGTGATCACTTGGACGACGATCCGGCCGTCGTCGATCAGATAGAGAACCCGGTAGACGCCCCGGCGCGCCGACCACTGCGGAGCGAGGGGCTCGTCGAGCGGCTTGCCCACCCGGCGAGGGTTGTCCAGAAGCGGGCCGGTGATGAACTCCCAGACCACAGGCACGACCTTCGCCGGTAGCCGCTCGGCGAGATCCTGTCTGGCGCGGCGGGTGAGACTGAGTTCGTACCGCCCGCTCACAGGCGGCCGGTCCGGCGGAGCTCGGCCTCCATGTCCTCCTGGGAGACAGTGCGGCCCGCCTCCAGGTCGGCGAGCCCTTCGCGGATGGCCGCCACGGTTTCGGCCGAGGCGAGGATCTCGATCATCTCGCGCATCGTGTCGTAGTCGTCGGCGGCCAGCAGCACGGCTGCGGGCACGCCGTTGCGGGTGATCTCGAACCGCTCATGGGTACTGACGGCGGACTCGACGATGCCGGAGAGCCGGTTACGAGCGTCCGCCAGAGAAAGAACCGTCATGTACATAATTCTAGCCAACGGCGATCTCGCCGGCCAGCGTTCCAGCACATACGACCCGGCTGCCGCCTCCACGTCATGGCAAGCGTCACCTGCACGGCAATGGCTTCACTGATCATCGCCGGATCTGAGTATCTCGCCGGGCAAACCCGCTCCCATGTCGGGTCGCGATCGACAAGACATTGATCGCTCATGGGCGATACAGCGATGGCATCAGACCGCGGAGCGGAGGGGTGATCTGACTGAGATCTGTGGGATCACTCGGCTGGGCGGCTGTGGTCCCAGGCGGCACTGAAAAGGAGTGAAGCGTAGTCGTACATCAGCCCGGGGCGGGGGGCGACGATGCATGGGGAGTTACGGCCGTGTTCTTTCTGCTGGTAGATGGTCAGGTAGGCGACGTTGTCGGTGACGATGACGCGGTGCATGTTGGGCAGGTCGTAGAAGCGCAGCGAGACGTTCTCGCGATGCCGGGCGACCTCGCTCACATAAGCGGCGTTGACGCGCACCTGCTCAGCGAGCAGGCCGGAGGAGAAGCCCAGGTCCACACGGCGCATCGCCTTCTCCCGCCTGGACAGCCAGGAGTCGTGACCAAGGTCGGCGTCAGGCAGCAGGATCTGCACGGACTCCAGTCGCCTGCCCGCTGCCTCCCAGACCCCGGCGAACCCGTCGCGCGTCAGTTCGTTCCCGCGACCGGCGAGAACACGTACCCAACGTGCACGGGTCAGCTCGGCCGCCAGTTCCCCGGAGGCCAGGCGCTGCCGTGAGATGACGCGCCGGACCCCCAGGCCGGTCAGCCGGGAAAGAAGCGTGACCGGCCACTGGCGGGAACGCATGGAGAAGGTCCAGCCTCCCGCGACGGTGAGGGCGGTGGCGAGAAGGGAGCTCACCACACCGAGTACGAACTCGTTCATGTCTGTCTCCTTCGTCAACGGCCGCCGGGGAGAGCCAGAACGTCACGTCCTGTCGGCTGGCAGACGCAGATACGGGAGGAGGCTACGCAGGACCGTAGCCGCGTGCCGTGCGGCGATGTCGTGGTACTCGTCGTTCTTGTTCGGGCCGGCATCGTCGGAGATACCTCGTACGACGACCCAGCCGCGTACGGCCTGGGACCCGTCCTGCTCGTGGAATGCCTGCGTCAGACCGCCGGCCTCCATGTCCACGGCGAGGATCTTGTCGTTGAAGCCTTTCAGGTATCGGATGATCTCCGACTCGGCATCCGCGATCACTGCTTCGCCCGAGCCGATCGGCCCGGTGAGCGCTCGGTATTCGCGCATGATGTCGTTGTTGTCGGTGCTCTGAAACCTGGCTGGCTCGTCGTGGTCGATGAAGAACGAGTTGACGGCGTGGCCGATCGCGGCCGGTGCTTCACGCTCCTCGCCTCTGCGCCGCCGCCCACCTGGGGACTCCTTTCGGAGGTCGTAGTAGACGACTCGGGGAGTCACGACGACATCGCCGATTTCGATGTCCGCGTGGATGCCTCCACCGATTCCGACCAGCACGACGACGGCGGGGTTGTAGTGGCGACGGAGGTGGTCGAAGGCCACGACGGTCGACCGCTGTCCCGGGGACAGCGTGCGGATGGCGGCGACGCGGGTGACCGTGTCCCGGACATTCACGGTTCCTTCGAAGAAGGGAAGGTCGCCGCCTTGTGCCCGATGCAGGCCGAGCACCTCGTAGACGGCTTTGGCCTCCTTGCCAAGTACGGTGATCACCCCCACGTCGGCACGCTTGCCATGTCGTGCCTTCTGCTCGCGATCGGCCGACACGTTGACCATCGCTCCGTGTCCGACCGCGGACTGGCTGATCTCCATGGATCCCCCATGGTTGACGACACCACTGTTGCCGCTCATCACTGATCTCCTTCGCTTTTCGAGGACTGTTCGGTGTTCTTGTCGGGCTCGCGGGCATCAGGGCGTACCTGTGCGTTGGCGCCGACCGCCGACTGCTTGATCTCGGTCTTTCCACCCATGTTGAGCACGCCCGTGTTGACGATGCTCACAGAATATAAAGCCCGGTCGCCTCGATTTTTCTTCGCTGAAATATATCGATCAAGAATTTCATAGTCGTTTAGCGAAGTCGCAACTTCACCCCGGAGACCTAGTAATCGTCCGCACCGGAGAGCCTGGGGCCACTGCAGTAATTCCGGATGACCTAGGGCCCGTAAACTGCTCTGACTTGGTTATCGCCAAGCCACGATCGAACGTTGACGCCCGCTTCTTGTGCTACGCCATCAACGAAACCGCCCGAGAGTTCATCAAGGCCCATACGGTGGGCGCTGTGCAGCAACACTTCAATGTGGCTTCTGCCAAAGAACTCACGCTTCGCGTTCCATCACTTTTAGAGCAACGCGCCATAGCAGTATTACTTGGGGCGCTGGATGACAAGATCTTGATTAACGAGCGCATTATAGATACAGCAGACAAACTCATCCGCATCATGTTTACTGCTGCCCTTGAGGCGCCAGGAAGTCGCACGATACCACTCATTAGTGCGGTATCCATTACGTTTGGCGCACCGTTCGCCTCTTCGGAATTTAACGCAAAATGCCGGGGGATTCCGTTGCTGCGAATCCGAGATCTTAAGACCTTCACACCTCAGACGTGGACCAACCAGCGCCTTTCTCGGGACTTTCTAGTAATGCCCGGAGAAACTGTTGCTGGCATGGATGCAGAATTTCGCCCAACCTTCTGGTTAGGGGAACCGGCATTACTGAACCAGCGGGTGCTCCATGCACAATCCCGTCTAGGAGGAGGCAGCGCCCTGGCCCGTGAAGCTCTGCGTCCCTCTCTGGCTGAGGTCGAGAGCTACAAGACAGGTACCACAGTCGCGCACCTCAACAAGGGAGATCTCGAAAAGCTCGAAGTAACCATTCCCAGTGAAACGCAGATCCAGACATTTGAGGCCATCGCTGAGCCGTTGCGCAAGCAGATCGTGGAAGCATCAGCACAATCTCGCACCCTTGGTGTCCTGCGCGACACCCTCCTCCCCCAACTCATGTCCGGTCGACTCCGTATCCGTGACGCGGAGCAAATCGTCGAGGACTCCTTATGACGGCCGAGAGGCTCAACGGCAAGATGACCGAGGCCACCTGGGAAAAGCTCGCCCTGGAAGAACTTGCCCAGCTCGGTTGGGAGCCCATGGCGGGTAAGGACCTCGCCCCCGGTAGCAAAGAGCGGATGACCTGGGACGACCTGACCCTCTACAAAGACCTGCGCAATGCGATCAAGCGTCTGAACCCCACCCTCCCCCCTAACGCCATAGACGAAGCCCTCTCCGCCGCCACCACCCCCACCTCCCGCGACCCGCTCCCCGAGAACTGGCTCGCCCACGAATACCTCACCTCCGGTATCCGGGCCGTCACCTACACCGACGAGTTCGGCGCGGAGCACACCCCCACCGTCCGCCTTGTTGACCTTCGCACCCCCGAGGCGAACACCTACCGCGCCGTCAATCAGGTCACTGTCATAGACGGCGAGTATGAGCGCCGCTTCGACCTCGTCCTCTACGTCAACGGTCTACCCCTCGCCGTCATCGAGCTGAAAAGCGCCGCCGACGAGAACGCCACGCTCAAGGACGCGCACGCCCAGCTCCGCACCTACGTCGACGAGTTTCCCATCGCGTTCCGCTACAACGTGCTCTGCCTGGTCTCCAACGGGATCACCGCCAGATACGGCACCCCGTTCACCGAGTACGAGCACTTCGCACCCTGGAACGTGGACGACGACGGTGACCCCGTGGACACCAACGCTTCCGACCGCGAAGGGCCGGAGGCGCTCTTCCTCGCCCTGACCGGCCTGTTCACCCAGCCGCGGTTCCTCTCCTTCGCCCGGGACTTCGTCAACTTCACCCCCAAGGGCAAGCGCATCGCGAAACCGCACCAGTTCTACGCCGTCAAAAGGGCTGTCGAGGCGATCGTCGAGGCGTCCCGCAGCAACGGGCAGGCCGGCGTGGTCTGGCACACGCAGGGTTCCGGCAAGTCCGAGGAGATGGTGTGCACCAGTGCGCTCACCTCCCGGCATCCCGCGCTCAACAACCCCACGATCGTCGTCATCACCGACCGCAACAACCTCGACGACCAACTCTTCAACACCTTCCAGGACAGCCAGACCCTCCTCGGCCAGACCCCGACACAAGTCCAGACCCGCGAAGAACTACGTACAGAGCTGACCAACCGCCGGACCGGCGGAATCATCTTCACCACCCTGCAAAAATTCGGCCGTACCAAGCAGGAGAAGGACGTCGGCGCGGACCATCCGCTCCTGTCCGACCGGCGCAACATCCTGGTCATCGTCGATGAGGCGCACCGCAGCCACTACGACAACCTCAACGGCTACGCCCGCCGCCTGCGTGAGGCTCTGCCGTACGCCACGCTGATCGCCTTCACCGGCACGCCCATCTCCAGGGCCGACGCCAACACCCGCGAGGTCTTCGGCGGGGGCAAGGACTACATCGACATCTACGACCTGAAGCGGGCCGTGGACGACGGGGCGACGGTCCGCGTCTACCACGAGCCGAGGCTCATCCCGGTCTCGCTGCCCCCGGACGTGGACCCGGAGGCGATCGACGAGCAGGCCGACGCGCTGACCGCGGATATGGACGACGCCGAGCGGCGCCGGGCCCTGCACTACGCCGCGCAGATGACCAATGTCTACGGCGCACCCGACCGGATAAAGACCCTCGCCGAGGACCTGGTGGCGCACTGGGAGAAACGTTCGGAGCTGATGCGCCCGCAGATCGGCGGGCCCGGCAAGGCGATGATCGTCTGTGTCACCCGGGAGGTCTGCGTCAGGGTCTACGACGCCATCGCCGAGCTGCGCCCCGGCTGGGTGGACAAGGACCCGCTCAGGGGCAAGATGAAGAGCGTCTTTCACAGTGTTCCCAGCGATCCCAAGAACCTGAGAGACCATGCGCTGCGCCCTTCCCAGCACAAGATCGTCCAGGAGCGTGCGAAGGATCCCAAGGACGAGCTGGAGCTGGTCATCGTGCACTCCATGCTGCTCACCGGCTATGACGCCCCGCCGATCCATACCCTCTACATGGACCGTCCCATGCGAGGGGCAAACCTCATGCAGGCCCTGGCCCGGGTAAACCGCCGCTTCCGTGGCAAGCAGGACGGCCTGCTCGTCGGCTACGCGCCGCTCACCGAGAACCTCAGAAAGGCCCTTGCCGAATACAGCCCCGGCGACCAGCGGGACCAGACGATGGGCCGAGACGTCGAGCGGGCCATCACCGAGGTCCGTAACGAGCACGCCACCATCTGCGGCCTGCTCGCCGGCATCCCTTGGCGGGCGCTGCTGGCTGACATTTCAAGGCCCAAGCCGTACGTGCGCGCCCTGCGCATGACCGCCAACCATCTGCGCGACCCGCGCACCCCCGGCAACCAGGTCGAGCCCGGCGCCAAGACGCTCGGCGTACGCTTCCGGGAGAGCGCGACGCGGCTGGAGCGCTTCTACCGGCTGTGCGCGATGAGCAGGGAGATCTCGGAGCGCTTCGACGACCTCCAGACCTGGCGCAAGGACATCGCCTTCTTCAGCGAGGTGCGCTCCTGGATGGTGCAACTGGACGCCGCGGATCGCGAGGCCAGCGGCAAGCCGTTGGCCTCCGAGGTCAACGTCTACCTCTCCCAGCTCGCGGCCTCCGTCGTCGACGCCGACGAGATCACCGACCTGTACGCCGAGGCCGGCCTTGGCAGACTCGACATCACCCATCTCAATGACGAGCACCTGCGCGAACTCCAGGACTCCGAGACGCCGCACCTCACGGCCGAGGCTCTGCGCCGGTTGATCGAGCAGTCGATGCGCGAGACGACCCGGCACAACATCGTCCGCCGGGAGAGCTTCGCCGAGAAGCTCGAAGACCTGATGATCCGCTACATGCGTCAACAGCTCAGCAGTGCCGAAATGATCGCCGAACTGGTCGCCATGGCCAAGGAGGTCTCCGCGGAGGCCCGGCGCGGCGAGCGCTTCGACCCTCCGCTCAACCACGCCGAGCTGGCCTTCTACGACGCGGTGGCCAACCACGGCCTCGCAAAGGCCCTGATGGGCGACGACACCCTCGCGCAGATCGCCCGCGCGCTGGTCGCGGACATCCGCAAGAACCTGAGCGTCGACTGGCTCTCCCGCGAGCCGGTACGCGCCAAGCTGCGCAGCCGCATCCGGCGCCTGCTCGCGAAGTTCGACTACCCGCCAGAGGGGGAGCGCGCGGCCGTGGACCTCGTCCTCAAGCAGATGGAAACCTTCGCCGCCGAGTGGGCCCCCAAGGCGTAGTGCGATGACCGCGAATCTTCATCGGATCCACGACACAGGATGCGAGCGGCGGTTCTGACGTCGTCGAGAGAATGAACCCGCGTGGCGGACCCGCTCGCCGGTCGGTCGCGCCCCGGGCTCGTATGTGATCAGGCGGCGAGTTCGTGGTTCAGGTGGTCGCGGAACTCGCGGACCATCATGCTGCCCTTGTACGGCTCAAGCTGACCGGCGAACTGCCGAATCAGGTCGACCGAGCGGGCGGAGGTCAACGCCTTCGTCGCCGGGATCGCTGCCCGGGCGGTATCAAGGGCCTGCTCCAGCTCACCCATTCCCAGGTATGCCTCTGCCGTGTGCAACCTGTTGCGCTGGGCGGACCGAGGGAACCGTTCGCCGAACTCCGCCACGGCCGCTCCCGCGCAGTCCGCAGCCCGCTTGTGCTCGCCGAGCAGGCTCCAGCAGCGGCCCATCTGTGCCTTGAGCTCCGCCGCGTCGTATCTGGCGATCCACGCCGGGTCACGGTCGGTGATTCCTTGGGCGTACGCGCGCTCAGACTCGACGAGCAACCTCTCGACCTGCTTGGCACCGTGCTTGTCGTGGGTCTCGGCCGCTTTGCCCTGCAGGGCCGTTGCCCATGCCTCCCTGGCCAGCATGAACGCCATGACGCGCGGAGGCGCCTGCGCACGGCGCGCGGTGTCCGTCCCGGCTCTGGCCAGCCATATTGCTGCGGTGGCTTGGTCCAGATGAATCGCTTGCAAGGTCATCGTCGTCAGCACCCAGGTGCCGGTCAGCGGGTCGTCACTCGTCTTCGTCAGCCTCAGTGCCTGACCGAAGTGCTGCTGCGCCTGACCGTGCTGGTTCAGGTCGAAGGCCGTCCAGCCCGCCAGCAGGGTCATCCCTGCTGCCGCCGACATCAGGGCCGTCCCCACCCGGTCGTCGTAGCGGCCCCGCAGCAACGGGGTCACCGTGCTGTCGAGATACCGCACAACGGTCGGGCGGACCAGCCCAGCCCCGAACCGGTCGTCCAACTGGCCGAACACCGTGCGGGCCTCGTTGATCCGGTCGACGTCGGCCATCCCCACCGTGTGTCTGTTCCCCTGCTGCGCGACCGACCGTGGCGGAGTGCCATAGCTCCACCCCGACAGCCACCCCCCGAGCACCGAGGGTACGAACGGCAGGGTGGCCAGCACATGGCGCCGGGATTCGTCCATCTCATACCTCCACAACAGCGCGGCCGATTTCACCGTAGCCGCCGTCGATGTGTCGCCGTACTCCGTGCCCGGCCACGAAGATGTCTCCCCGTGGGACCACCCCTCTATCCACTGCTCGACCTCCACCGCCTCCACCTCGAACACGGCCGCGATCTGCTTCCGGCTGTAGGCCCGGACTCCCTGCTCGCTCCGCTCCCACCGGCCCCAGGTCCCCGGGGCCACCCCGACCGCAGCCGCCGCCTCCTCCTGAGTCATCCCCCGCTGCTTGCGCGCCCTGGCCAGGTCCGGGCGACCCCTACCACCGTGTGGGCTCCCCATGATCACTCTCCCTCGGTAATCGAATGGCAACTAATTGTGATACTCGAAGACCCTTGCCCGCCACCGGTTGCGTCCACGGGGGTGGTGTACGAGTTTCCGCTGGTAGTCAGCGTGGCGTCGTGAAATGAAGACGGCCATCACGTGATCCTTCAGGTTGCTA